>CAYZUV010000272.1:0-3286 GCA_964481245.1 uncultured Pseudomonadales bacterium | reverse complement strand
TTGTTTCGTCCTGTACTGAGCCGGTGTCTGAAGGGTTGTGTGTGACGACCCAAAACGATGAGCTCGCAAAGCTCAGGCGCGGCGTGATGGAACTTTACATCTCTGATCACCCGCTGGATTGCCTGACTTGTGCCGATAATGGCGATTGCGAACTGCAAGATGTGGCAGGGCAGGTAGGCTTGCGAGAGGTGCGTTATGCAGGCGGCGCGTCTCACATAATGGAACCTGCAGACACGTCGAACCCCTATTTCACCTACGACCCCAGCAAATGCATCGTGTGCTCTCGCTGCGTAAGGGCTTGTGAAGAGGTTCAGGGGACCTTTGCACTTACAATCACCGGTCGTGGTTTTGAGTCTCGAGTGAAGACCGGCGCCGAAAATTTCTTCGACAGCGACTGTGTCTCGTGCGGTGCGTGCGTTCAGGCCTGCCCAACGGCGACGCTGATGGAAAATACAGTGATCCAGAATGGCGTGCCGGATCGAAGCGTGCTCACCACCTGTGCTTATTGCGGCGTAGGCTGCTCCTTTAAAGCAGAAATCAAGGGGGATCAGGTGGTTCGCATGATTCCCTTTAAAGGCGGCAAGGCCAACGAAGGACATTCCTGTGTGAAGGGTCGATTCGCTTGGGGCTATGCCCAGCATCAAGACCGCATCACCGACCCAATGATTCGAGCATCCACGTCACATCCTTGGCGAAAAGTTACTTGGGAGGAGGCGATCGGCTTTGCAGCAGAGCGGTTAAAAGCCATTCAAACCAGTCACGGTCGGTTCGCGATTGGTGGTATCACTTCCAGCCGTTGCACGAATGAAGAAGTTTGGGTTGTTCAAAAGATGATTCGGGCGGCCTTCCAAAACAACAACGTGGATACATGCGCCAGGGTCTGCCATTCGCCCACGGGCTATGGGCTCAAGCAAACCTTCGGAACTTCTGCGGGTACCCAACATTTTGAATCGGTGATCAAGGCAGACGTCATCCTTCTGATTGGCGCCAACCCGACGGATGCACATCCAGTGTTCGCTTCAAGAATGAAACGACGCCTGCGAGCGGGTGCACAATTGATTGTGATCGACCCCCGTAAGATTGATCTTGTTCGCTCACCCCACATTGAAGCGGCGCATCATTTGCCACTCAAGCCAGGCACCAACGTGGCGATGATGAATGCGTTCGCCCATGTTGTGGTCACTGAAGGGCTGCTCGACCAGTCGTTCATCGACGCGCGGTGCGATCAAGGCTCCTTCCGCGATTGGCTTGAATTTATTCGGCGGGAAGAGAATGCGCCGGAGGCGCTCGCTCTCGAAATCGGTGTTTCCGCTGAGGGTATTCGGGCTGCCGCTCGGCTCTATGCGAAGGCAGAGCATGGAGCTATCTACTATGGCCTGGGCGTCACTGAGCATTCTCAGGGGTCAACCATGGTCATGGCCATGGCGAACCTGGCCATGGCGACAGGAAATATTGGTCGTCTTGGTGTGGGTGTGAATCCACTGCGAGGGCAGAACAATGTTCAGGGGTCCTGTGATATGGGCTCATTTCCCCATGAACTGCCAGGGTATCGTGCCATTACGGATGATGCCGTTCGCGCAGAATTCGATGCCCACTGGGGCACTGAATTGCACAACGAGCCAGGGTTCAGAATACCGAACATGCTGGATGCAGCCTGTGAAGGGCGCTTCAAAGGGATCTACATTCAGGGTGAGGACATCGCTCAATCAGATCCCAACACTCAACATGTCGAAGCCGCGCTTAGCCAGATGGACTGTGTGATTGTTCAAGACCTGTTCCTGAACGAAACCGCGAAGTTCGCGCATGTGTTTCTGCCGGGAACGTCATTCCTTGAAAAGGATGGGACTTTCACCAATGCCGAACGTCGTATCAATCGCGTTCGCCCCGTGATGGCACCAAAGACAGGGATGGCTGAATGGGAAGTGACGCAGGCACTTGCACAAGCGATGGGCTACCCAATGCATTACGAATCAGCTGCGCACATCATGTCTGAGATCGCTGCGTTGACCCCCACATTTTCCGGGGTCTCGTTTGAGCTGCTTGATCGAGTGGGCAGTGTTCAGTGGCCATGCAACGAGGCGGCGCCGATGGGCACACCCGTCATGCATGAGGATCGGTTTGTTCGCGGTCAAGGGATGTTTGTTCTAACCGAATATCAACCCACGGAGGAAAAGGCGAATAGAAAGTACCCCTTGCTGCTCACGACTGGACGAATTTTGAGCCAATACAATGTGGGTGCGCAGACTCGGCGGACGGAGAACGTTCGCTGGCTTGCAGAAGATATTTTGGAATTGCACGCAGTGGATGCGGAAACGCGAGGTATACGAACGGGTGATTGGGTCTCGATTCGCAGTCGTATCGGCGAGATCACTCTAAGAGCTGAGGTGTCAACAAAGGTCGCGCCTGGCGTGGTCTACACCACATTTCATCATCCAATGACGGGTACCAATGTTATCACCACGGAGCTCAGCGATTGGGCTACGAATTGTCCGGAATACAAAGTCACGGCAGTGGAAGTCACGCCGGCGAATCATCGATCGACATGGCAAGAGGCCTTCACTGCGCGTCATGCTACGCAAGTCGAGTTGCTTCCAGGTGACTGAACAAGACGCCAAACCCTTCGCCAGTGGTTTTATCGCAAGGGCGAGTCAGCACGCGACAGAGCAGGTAGATATCCAACGCTTTCGTGACTCGCAAGCGTTTGAGGCAGCCGATCTCGTAGCGGTTGAGGCGCCGCTCGAACTGCGATTGGTTGCGCCGAGCATGCCCGAACGAACCCTGACCATCACAATGCGAACGCCCGGTGCCGACGATGAACTGGCCCTGGGCTATTTGCGAGCCGAGGGCGTGATTGATGACTTGGAAGATGTGGCTGAGGTCGCCCACTGCAGTCCGCCCACAGGAGTCGATCATCTGCATAACGTTATCCGCGTAACCCTGAATCGCCCACCCAGGATTCAAATCGAATCCATTGATCGCGCGGCCCTGAGTCATGCGAGTTGCGGCATCTGTGGAAAGACTCACATCGATGGGGTGCTCACTCGATGCACGCCTGTTGACTCTCAGGCGTTGCGGATGTCTCTGGCCGACATCTTGCTGCTATCCGAAACATTACGGGCACAGCAACGGCAATTTGCGGAAACCGGCGGGGTCCACGCGGCGGCTCTGTTCAATGAGGCAGGCGATCTGCTTTGTGTTCGTGAGGATATCGGGCGTCACAATGCGCTGGACAAAGTCATCGGTCAGCAGGTGTTGAGTCGGACACTGGGCGCACCTGGACGTGGGC
>CAYZUV010000271.1:0-3330 GCA_964481245.1 uncultured Pseudomonadales bacterium | reverse complement strand
GCCGCAAACACCACAAAAATCTGACGCCGCGCACCTGAGAGAAATGTCAGTAAGTAATAGAGCCAATAGCGTTTTCTGAGCACAAGCTGTTTGTTTTGAGGATGTTCCGATTCGAAATGCGGGAACATGAGCCACATGATCAATGCCAGAAATAAACAAACGCCCCCGGCCAGCACAAAATTGGTCTGGTATTGCCAGCCGAAAACTTCCAGCGCCACCCAAAGTGCACCGTACGCCACGAGAGAGGTCACCGACCCCACCGCCAGGAGCTTACCGAGCCGCTCAGGGGCTTCCTCTTTGGTGAACCACTGCAAACTGAGCGACTGTTTGATGGTTTCAAAATAATGAAAGCCTAGACTCATCAACACGGTGGTGAAGTAAAGACCGTATTCGCTGGGAAAAAACCCTGTCGCAGCGACGCCCAGACCAAGCAGAACCAGAGAGATCAACGCAAACGTCTGCTCCTTTAGGACCAAAAGAACAAATACCGCCGTAAAGGCTAAAAACCCCGGCACTTCACGCAAGCTCTGGAGAATGCCGATTTCAATCCCTGTGAAATTAGCCTGCTCAACAACAAAATTATTTAAGAGCGCCGACCAAACATTGAAGGCCACCGGCATGGCAATGCTCATCAATACCAGTAAAGCCATGGGACTGCGTTGAATATCGCGCAAGCGGGTCATCATGCTGTGGGTCCTTGAGGGGCGGCTCGCGAGACGCCTTACGCTCCTTAATGAGATCGTTGATGTGGCCCGTCACTAGGCCCTCTGCTGAGGCTTTCGAACGGCCAAAGCTCCCGCCTAAATTTTAGTCGATTCGGGCACGAGAGATGCAGCTCTTGGAGTCACCGATCGGTCTCGTCCTAACATGATGCGAAGGCGCATGCGCGCTCGTCTCCATGGCCCGACTAGGCGTGCTTCACGGCATTCGCAGCCTCGAGCCCCAACTCAGCCACGGCAACCTCGCGCATCTCGACCTTGCGGATCTTACCCGTGACTGTCATGGGGAACTCATCAACCAATTTGACGTATCGGGGCACCTTAAAGTGCGCAATTTTACCGTCGCAGTAAGTTTTTATTTGGCTATGCAATATCAACGGATCCGAAGGTAGACTCGAACCCGCCTTGGGCTTAATCCAAGCCATCAGTTCCTCGCCGAATCGCTCATCAGGTACACCGATCACTTGCACATCCTCGATCTCGTCGTGGGTGTAGAGAAACTCTTCAATCTCGCGAGGATAAATGTTCTCGCCTCCGCGGATGATCATGTCTTTGATGCGGCCAACAATATTTACGTAACCGTCATTGGCCATGACCGCTAGATCCCCCGTGTGCATCCACCCATCCGAATCGATGGCTTCTTTCGTCTTTGCTTCATCGTTCCAATAACCCGACATCACCGAGTAACCGCGGGTACAGAACTCGCCAGTCTCACCGCGCAACAAAGTGGCGCCGGTCTCTGGGTCGGCAATCCGAATTTCGACATGCGGGTGCGCCCGTCCAACGGTCTCGGTCCGATGGCTGAGCGAATCATTGGGCAAGGTCTGCGTTGAGACCGGCGACGTTTCGGTCATGCCGTAACAAATCGTCACGTCGTCCATGTGCATCTTGTCAATGCATTGCTTCATGACCTCGACTGGGCAAGGCGAACCCGCCATGACGCCAGTTCTCAAACTGGACAGGTCATAGGCATCGAAATCTGCGAGCGCCAATTCGGCAATGAACATGGTTGGAACACCATAAAGGGACTGGCATTTTTCTTCGGCCACTGCCCGCAACACCGTATCCGCCTTGAAAGCATCATTGGGAATGACCATGGTCAGCCCATGGCTGGTGCAACCCAGATTACCCATCACCATGCCAAAACAGTGATAAAAGGGTACGGGGATGCACATTCGATCGCCTGCCTTCAACCCTTGTTGCGCGGCGACAAAATAGCCGTTGTTTAGAATATTCCGGTGGCTTAGGGTCGCGCCTTTGGGAAAGCCCGTTGTGCCCGACGTGTACTGAATATTGATAGGATCATGCTGCGAAAGACTCGCACGGATTGCTTCGAGTTCCGCCTGATAATCTGCATTGCCAGCCGCCAACTGGTCCCAAGCCTCGCTCCAGAAAAAGACCGCAAACTCGAGCGAGGGCACCTCAGCCCTCACCGCCTCGGTCATGGCGCGATAATCTGATGTCGCGAAAGACGGCGCTGCGATCAGAGCTCGGCACCCACTTTGATTCAGCGCGTAGGCCAGCTCATGGGTCCGGTATGCGGGATTGATGTTCACCAATACGACGCCAATTTCCGCTGTGGCATATTGCGTGATCACCCACTCTGCGTAATTTGGACTCCACAAGCCCACACGATCACCCCGCTGTAGGCCCAGCGCAAGTAAACCCGTCGCACAACGCTGCACCGCTTCGTAGAAGCTCGCGTAGGTGTATCTCACGCCTTGGTGGCAGGAGACCAAGGCCTCAACATTGGGGTGGGCTTCGACCGTGGCCGCAAGATTCTCTGGAATGGTTTGCTCTAGTAACGGCTGATCAATGCTGCCACTTGCGTAAGCTTGCTCTGACATGAGGCCCCCTGCTTAGGCTAGATGTAATCAATGCTCGCGGTGATCACCAACGATCCACGTGCATGACCGTTTCAACCGGCGGGCGGTACGCTGGTTTGAATGATGTGCCCTTGGTGTAAGCGATGGGGATAAGTGCGATTTGCATCACTTCCTCAAACGGAATCTCCAAAATATCCGCAACTTCCTTCTCAAACATGAGATGAAGCGTGGTCCATGCAGTCCCTAGTCCTCGGGCCCGAGCAGCCAGCATAAAGTTCCAAGCTGCAGGGATAATCGATCCCAAGGTACCTGTCTGACTGATGATATTCATGCCGGCTTCATTATCCGTACGCCCCGCAATACAGGGGATCATCAGAACAGGTACCTCGCCCATATGATCCGCCAGGAAATCGGCCGATGATGCCGACCGTGCCTGACTCGCGGTTAGGTCCGAGTCGCCACTGTCTGCGTGCAATTTATGAATCGCCACAGGCATGTCTCGATAGATCGAAAAAGCTTGCTGATAGAAGGCGCCAATCTTGGCCCGCTTCTCGGGATCCGTTACAAACATAAACTGCCAGCCCTGCGCATTCGATCCCGTGGGTGCTTGGACCGCTAGTTCCATACACTCTTTGATGACCGACATGGGCACTTCTCTCTCAAAGTCGAGTCTCTTGCGCACTGCGCGCGTGGTGGATAGGAGCTCGTCGTTGCTCAACCCTAATTGTTCGTGTGCCATGGTATCTCCTGCCATTTGTCTTACTGTTGCTGTTGCTGTTGCTGTT
>CAYZUV010000270.1:0-3347 GCA_964481245.1 uncultured Pseudomonadales bacterium | reverse complement strand
CTGATTTCGATCAAAAAGATCAGGGTGATGAGAAGGTCTAGCCCATCGATCACGGGCTTAACCCAAGAGGGAAGATGATAGGTCTTTACGCCTACGAGCAAGGCAGACGTAATGATGACGAGGATAATAAATAGCTCAAACAGTCGATTGGACCGGGCCGCCTCAAAGCGAGCCTGCCATGAAGACGGCGCACTCATCACTCACTCAACCTTTTGTTCCTCATTGGTCGCGCATTGTATCTCGATAGGACCAAGAAAATATTGCCGAGGCAGCCCATTCGAGCCTGCTGGATCTTTGGCCCCCAGCGCCTAGAGTCGGACATTCACTCGATAGCTCAACATTCTCTTTTCTTGAGGTTCCAGCGTGACTAAAAACCGCAAGGATTGGCCGTCAAACTTCTCTCCACCGGGGCTGACATTCAGTAATCGCCAGTCGCCAGGAATACGTTCAACCAATTCTGTGCTGGCAGACCGCTCAGATTGATTGACGATCTCGATCGACATTTCGACCTCCACCACTCGATCCGTTAAGCGCCGGAAGTCCATCTGTTGTCGACGCACCTGCACATCAAACGCTGCGCCAACTTCCAGCTCGAGCGCCTCTGGCTCACGAATAGGCTCAACACGATCCTCCCCTAGCAGCGTGTCTGAATCTGCAGTGCTCAAATGGACAAATGCTTGCCCCGCCGGGAAAACGATCGGTTCCGCCGATTTCGTGGCGGGCGGAATCTCTAGCTTTAGAACCCCAGAAAGCGGTGCGAGTGGCTGTGAGCCGCCCCCTCCGCCGTACACATCTAGCCAATGCTCTGATCGGTAGTGAAGTGCTGCGGGTAAATCGCTGAGCGTTCGCACAGGCAACAGCCATTCGTCACCCGGACGGATTTCGAGCGCGTGAGGCCAGGAAAATTGATGGTAGAGCAAGGCCGTATTCTGTTTCATTGTAGGTCCACGCTCTGCTAGATCCGCTTCTGCGAGCGCCATCGCCCTAAGGTGACCGGGTTGGGAAAAGGCACGGGGTGTGGTCCGCTGAGGCTGACCGGCGACCAGATCAACCAAGACATCCGAAAATGAGGCATTGCTCTCGTTCTTGACCAAGCCTCGCAAGACGAGGGTCGCGAGTCCCAATGAGGGATCAAAGAACACGCTATAGCTTGCCTGCCATCTCAGACCTTCGAATGCATAACGCAATTGACCGGATAAGGACTCACCCGGGGTTCCCCCATGAATCTCTAAGTTGCTCTGCTGACCGGCGAAACTGGCATCAAACGAGAGTTCCTCTAAATCCACATACTGAACATCGGCGCTGCGCTGGATCAACAAAGGTGCAATCGAGACGATGCGACCTTCATTGAGTGCAGGGACCGCCGGATCATAGAGATCAGAACGCGGATTGAGCCGAACGAGCTGACCATACAAGCTCTGGGGCAACGAGGACCCATTTTTGGATACGTGAAGCCGAACCGTTGCCTGGGGATGATTCTCCTCGTCAACGATCAGAGACTCGCTACGAATCTCACTCGGCACCGTGAGCCAAGCCCGACCCTGCTCATCCCATTGACCGGACAAGGGGGCGTCTAACCGCGCTTCATCATGAAAAATTGTGAGGCGCCCTGCGGCCCCCGAAGCCAACGAACTCATGATCAGCAAAACAAGCCCAGTTGAAGTCCACGCCCATCGAATAAAGGTCTTCACGTTGCCATTTCTTTTCAATGTCATTTCACCTTTTTGATTTCAAACCTGAATTTTCGCGACCGCCCTCGCCTACAACCATGCTCTCTCTTTACTGCTTCCTTTGGGTTTCTCTTTGGCCCACAAAACCTCAAATCTCTCGGCGACTCAAGATCCAATCAAGAGAGGGGCCGGACCATGCGCTCATCTAGATCCTAGGCACGCCCATCGATTTGGACGAACGTTTTTTTGGCCATGCGTTTTTTAGCCAGGCGTTTTTTGGCAAAGGATTTCCTTATTGTCCACGCGCGATGCCAGAGCGCAACGTCAGTCGAGACGTCTCTTCAACTCGCCCATCCACCGCTAGTGATTGCCACCCAATGCACATCCCAGAGGGCTTTTGTGACCTTGGCGCTCATAATGAACAATTGAACCTGAAGCGAGCCTGAACAATGAAGAGCCGGTTTCTGGCGCCGGCAGCGCTGAGCCCTGACAGGTGCCACAGGCAGAGCGGGTATTCAACCGAATAGCGTTCGCTCGAAATGAACATTGACTCGTGATGGTCATCCGTTATCCTCTCGCAACGCTTGCTCATCCGGCCACACTGGTTATGCCCGCTCAGACTTATCGCCAAGCATTCGGAGTCAAAATCCTCAACTCCGCGCACCCAGATATACGACGTTTAAAGCGTGAAGGCCATGATGCAGCTATTCATGGCAACAAGTTCTGGAACTCAAGTTTCCTCGTGATGAAGCACCTGAAGGCCAACCCACCCCGTCAAGGCGCACGGATTCTGGAAATTGGCTGTGGTTGGGGGCTCTTAGGCATCTTCTGCGCCAAACAGTTCGGCGCGACCGTGACCGGTATCGATGCGGACCCTGCCGTTGGCCCTTATCTTGAGCTACACGCCAGGGTCAATGGCGTTTCAATGGCGTTCGAAAAGAAAACCTTTTCTCAGCTCACAGCAAAACATTTAGCGGAATTTGATCTGATCTTGGGTGCCGATATCTGCTTTTGGGATGAACTCGCAAACGATGTCTATCGGCTCATGAAGCGCGCGAAGAAATACGGCCAGGCTCAAAGCATCATCGCTGACCCTTGTCGGCCACCGTTTAACCAAATGGCCGAGCGCGTCCTGGCCGAAAATTCTGATGCACGCCTGCTCAGACGACGATTGTCTTCGCCCGTACGAGCCTCGGGCGACCTACTCTGGGTGCCTTGAGCCGATCATGGCTTTTGGCCCTCGTTCAATCGACAACCTCGATCGATGGCCGACCATCCGAAATGGGCGCAGCGCCAGTCAATCGCGTCAGAATTCGGCTTGTGTAACATCCTTTAGGCGAGGGCCTAAATGTTAAGCGGCATTGACCCTCGATCACTGGCGGGCGCCTATTTTGCGATCACCGCATACACCATCTGGGGCCTAGCGCCACTTTACTTTAGGGCCGTGGGTGAAGTCGCACCTTTTGAGATTATTGCTCATCGGGTGGTGTGGTCAGTGGTGCTGTTGTTTGCGGTTCTCGCCGTCACGCGCCAATTGGGTTCGCTTCGCGTCAGCGCCAAACAGCTCCTGATTCTTTTTGTGACTGCTGCACTGCTCTCGATCAATTGGCTGGTGTTTGTGAGCGCCGTCACCCAAGGTCAGGTCATCGCAACGTCACTCGGCTACTTCATCAATCC
>CAYZUV010000269.1:1634-3358 GCA_964481245.1 uncultured Pseudomonadales bacterium | reverse complement strand
GGGCGCCGAGTCGAATGTCTGCACCCTGCGCCTTTGCTGCTGCGGCCAGCGCCTCGCCAAGACGACCCATGCCGCCCATGACTTGCTTGGGGCCAGTGAAGCCAAACTGCTCGCCGATGAGGCGATGCAGGTAACTGAAGACGGTGTTGGGGGATCGCGGTCCCATGTTGGTGCCTGTGATGGCATCCAATGCGAGCGCCCCTTTCAACCCTTCGTGGTCAAAGTGTTCATTCATCACATCGTAAATGTTGATCATGATGATGCGCATGAGGTCCTGCATGTTGGCGCGCCCCATGAGTTTCATGCCCAAACCTAACTTCATCAACGTGATTCGGTCGGTCCAGTTGTGTTCAACCAGCATCGGCGCTCTGGATTGGTACGCTTTGTTCATGAGCGCCGTGAATTTGCGCATTTGCGCTTTGAAGGCTCGATACGCGGCTTGATCGGCGGAGGTGACGCCAGCGCCGGAGACGCTGTCCTGCGTGAGGGTCAGGTGTTCCCCCGAGGCCTGCAGAGCAATGGTGCGCTTGGCTTGACCGAGGACCAGACCATGGCGTTCCAAGGCCAGATCGCTCGCAACGCGGTTATCCCACTGCGTTAACCATTGGGCGCAGTCGGACACGGTAAATCCGGCGCCAAGGGTTTTTGCGCTGGCGCACCCGCCGGGTTGATCTCTGCTATCGAGCACGACCACAGATTTCCCTGCTTTGGCGAGATAAGCGGCGGCTGTGAGTCCGTTATGGCCCGCGCCGATGATGATGGCATCAAACTTAGTCATCGGCGTAACCTCCAGGCACTGGGTTGGGTTTGCTGAGGTCTCGGAGAATCTCTCGTGCCGCATTCGCGCCAGGTGCAGCCATCACACCACCGCCAGGATGGGTGCCCGAGCCGCACATGTACATCCCCTTAATAGGCGCTCTGTATTGCGCGTACCCGGGGAAGGGGCGGTTAAATAGCAACTGATCGAAGGTGAGTTCACCCTGAAAGATGTTGCCTTCGGTGAGGCCGACTTCCGCTTCGATCTCTCGCGGTGTTCGACACTCCACATGCAAAATAAGATCTTTGAAGTTGGGGCTGTAATTCGAAATCTGATCAATGACCGATTTCTGAAAACCGTCTTTGTCATCGTCGGTCCAGTCTCGACCTTCAATCTTGGGCGGCGCATATTGCACAAATACCGACATCATGTGCTTGCCAGGCGGTGCCATGGTCGGATCGGTCAGTGAAGGGATCATCATGTCGAGGTAAGGATCTTTCGACCAAGTCCCGTTCTTCCAATCGTCGTAAGCGCGCTCTTGGCGCTCAAGGCAATCACTGAAGTGCAGGTCGCCCTGCATTAACCGGTTTGACGGATCAAGCCCATTGAAGACAGGAAGACCATCGAGTGCGATGTTGAGCTTGCCGGATGAACCACGAATCTTGAAGTTTTTGGCCTTTTGAATCACGTCCTCAGGAAGATCCTTGGGGTTGGTGATGTCCAAAAACGTGCGTTTGGGATCAAGGTTAGACACGATAATGTCGGCAAAATATTCGTCGCCATTTTTGAGCGCAACGCCCTTGGCGCGCCCGCCCTTCACGATGATTTCATCCACGTCGGCATCACAAATGATCTCGCCACCAAAGGATGCGAACGACTTTGAAAGTGCGCTTGCAATGGCGCCCATGCCGCCGCGCGCAAAACCCCAAGAACCCACATTGCCATCCACATCGCCCATGTAATGGTG
>CAYZUV010000269.1:0-1534 GCA_964481245.1 uncultured Pseudomonadales bacterium | reverse complement strand
ACAGCCACCTTGAGGCCCGCTTTCGCAAGATAGGCGCCGTTGGTCAGACCGTTGTGACCCGCGCCAATGACAATGGCATCGTATTGGTTCAAGGCTGTCTCCGCGACCAGAAATGTTAGGTGAAGTTTGCCATTTTAAGTGACGGACTACTACTGGAATGAATCATTGTTCATTAAGAGTCATCGTACATTGACTCTTACCGCCGTTGATCCTGCCCGAGGAGTAGCCTAAGGTTTGCCCATCAGAGCACGCCGCCAGTCACGATATGTCAGAAAAGCAACCACGGCCATCGGCAGGCAAAAAACCGAAGCGAAGAGGGGTCGCCTCTGCCGAAAGTCAGACTGCTTTTCGGCAACAGAAGAAAGTACGGCAAATTCGACCCAAGGCGGAGCGGCGCCGAGAGCTGATCCAAGCCACGATCCGTTGCATCGCAAAATACGGTTTGTCTGCAACCACCGTGCAATTGGTTACGCGTGAGGCAGGTCTCAGTCTTGGCATCGCGAACCTGCATTTTCAAAGTAAAGAAAACCTTCTTCGAGCAACCCTCGAGTCTGTTATGGCGGAGTATCACGAGGGCCAAGTAGAGATCCTGGAAGGGGACGCAGATGCGTCACCCGCCGAGCAGCTCGCTGCGCTGGTCGAATTTCAGTTTAGTGCCAGGGTCACGAATCGAGAGAAGATGGCGGTTTGGTTCGCGTTTTATGGGGAAGCCAGCGCCATGCCCATCTATCAAAAGATTTGCTCGAGGATGGATCAATTGGCTGCGACCAAGCTTGAACATGTGCTGAGTGAGTTGATTCGTGAGGGCGGCTACCGGAATCTCGAGCCCAAGACACTGGCCACTGGGTATTTAGCGTTGGTCGATGGTCTGTGGCTGTCGCTCTTGGTCATGCCAAAATCACTCACGAAGCGCGCAGCCAAAGCTATCGCGATGGATTATCTGTTGCAGGCTTTTCCCCAACATCGTCGCCTCCTTTCGGGTGAATAACCCGCTCGTTTTTTGGCGCTCAAATTCCGTTCTTTTTCCTGTCTATCGTGGTCTGTCTCAAGGAGACTCTGAGATGTGGGCGGTCTGCATATTGACTGAGATTGATCCTGGGAGATCAAGCCCGATGGCGCGCGCTGTTTAACGTTGGATCTTGGTTGGCGGGATGTAGTCGAAGATAAAATTGATGCGCCCTTCATCGCCCTTATTCATCACGCTATGGCGTTTCTGGTTGTTGATCTCGTAGACCTTGCCGATTTCCATCCTCTGGGGGCGCCCGTCGATCATGAAACGCACTCGGGGGTTGGTATAAATGGGAATATGGATGCGATGTCCGTAGTGAAAGGACGGATGTCCGTCATGATGCGGCTTAATGATGCCGCCTGCCTCGAGTCGGGCAGCCATGGCACGAATGATGGTCCCGCCGGGCGGGTAGTGATCATTGAGGATTTGATGCATCAGCGGCACCGCGTCTTCGGCGAGCAATTCCCACCCAGCATCGCGAGACACCTCAATGTTTGGCCAGCCATGGCCATCGGTAAACACCAT
>CAYZUV010000268.1:0-3386 GCA_964481245.1 uncultured Pseudomonadales bacterium | reverse complement strand
TGGGCGATGGGCGATGGGCGATGGGCGATGGGCGATGGGCGATGATAAGCTACGTGCACTTTCTGGCACCAAGAGCGGTCAATCCCTGTCAGACTCGTTATCGAACCTCATGGGGGGCATACCTCGCGCATGATCACAATATTCGAAGCCAAGCACATCATCACCATGAATCCAGGCAATCCTTTTGCGACGCATATCGCGGTTCGTGATGGGATCATTCTGGGGGTTGGCCCACTTGAAGAGCTCGAAGGCTGGGGACCTTATGAATTAGATCGAACCTTCGCCGACCAGGTCCTCGTGCCAGGCTTTGTTGAGGCACATGCTCACGTGATGGCGGGCGGTATGTTGCTGCTGCCGTTCATGGGGTTTTTCGATCGCATGCGAGGGGATGGCACCCTCGCGCGAGGGATCAAGAGTTATGAAGCGTTAATCGATGCCCTACGCAACGAGGAGTCAAAACTTTCGGACCCCAACGAGCCGCTCGTCGCCGTTGGCTTTGATCCCATTTATTTTGCGGACCAGCCCAGGCTTTCTCGGCATCACCTCGACCAGGTATCGACGACCCGCCCCATATTCATCTACCACGCAAGCGGTCATCTCGCGACGGTGAACACAGCCATGCTAGACGCACACGATGTGACACGCGATCTCGAAGTGGAAGGTTTGGGCAGAGATGCCGATGGAGAGCTCGATGGCGAGCTGCGGGAACCTCCGGCTATGGCCCTGTGCCGGTCCGGCTATGGCACGGTCCAACGTGCGAATAACACTGAAGAGGCTATGTGGGAGTTTGCGCGGCAAGCGACCAACTGCGGTATCACCACCTGCACGGATCTGGGCGGGTTGTCGCTCCTCTCGGATAAGTTCCTTGAACCATGGCTAAGAGTCACGAAGAACGACGACTATCCCCTCAGGGTGGCGCAGTACAACATCGGCGCCATTCCCGGGAGCCAGGCTGATTGCGAGGCGGCCGCCGAACGTCTCATCCAAATCCGACGTCAAGCGCACGAGAAGCTTCGCTTCCCAGGCGTGAAATTCATTCTGGATGGTTCGATTCAAGGATTCAGCGCGCTGCTCAACAGCCCTGGCTACTTTAGAGGTGAAGACCATGGCCAGTTGTTGGTCGTTCCAGAACAACTTAAATCGATGTTAATGGCCTTTCATTCGAAAGGCGTCAACATCCACATGCACTGCAATGGCAACGCGACGCAAGAGCTTGCGATCCAAACACTGGATGCGCTGCTTCGGGAATCACCCTGGTTTGACCACAGACACACCATCACACACGCTCAGCTGACCACCCAGGCGCAATTACGGAAGATGGCCAAGCTCGGTATCTGCGCGAACTTCTTTTCTAACCACCTTTGGTTTTGGGGTGATCAGCATTACGAGATTACGGTCGGGCCAGAGCGAGCCCACCAGCTGGAGCCCTGCGCGTCTGCAGTTCGTGAAGGGGTACCGTTTTCAGTTCACAGCGATGCCGGGGTCACACCGCTCGGATCGCTGCATACACTCTGGTGCGCGGTGAACCGGCTGACCCCCTCAGGACGAACGCTCGGGGAGAGCGAAAAAATCAGTGCCTACCAGGGACTGAAAGCCGTGACCATCGATGCGGCCTATCAAATGCACTTGGATCACGAGATCGGCTCACTGGAGGCGGGAAAAAAGGCCGATATAGCCGTGCTCGCAGAAGACCCATTGACCGTTGATCCTTATCATATTCGAGACATCCAAGTGCTGGGTACCGTGCTTGCTGGCCAAAAATTTCCGGCCGCTGGTGTCGATTGGTCGTGACACCCTACACAGTCATCGGAGGTTATCTCGGCGCAGGCAAGTCGACCTTGATTGGGCACCTCCTGGAGCACCCTGAAGGCCAACGTCTCGGACTTTTAATCAATGACTTCGGTGCAATCAATATCGATGCAGCGCTCATTTCAAACGCAAACCACAACACGGTCGAGCTGACCAATGGCTGTATTTGCTGCTCCCTCAGTGACGGATTCGACGAAGCGTTGTCCTCCCTGCTCAACTTTAATCCTCGCCCAGATCATGTGCTGGTCGAAGCCAGTGGGGTTGCAGATGTTAAAACCCTGGCCCAATACGGCCACCATCCCGGCTTGTCACTCTCAGGCGTTATCGTCGTAATAGACAGCGAGACAATTCGCCAACAGGCTGAGGATCGATACGTGGGCAACACCGTGCTTCGACACTTGCAAGCAGCCGATCTCATCGTCGCTAACAAGCAGGATCTGATCTCAGAGCAGGAACGAAGAGATCTGGGGGTCTGGCTGAATGAAAAAAGTCCGCAAAGCCTCGTTTGGCCCTCTATGCAGGCTGCACTTCCGATCGAGATTGCTTTGGGCATTGAGTCGACGGCCAAACAACAATCCCTTACTACGTTAGACCACGCATCTTTGGAAATTGATCCCGCCCACCCCACGTTCGCCCGCTGGACCTGGGAAACACCTTGCGCCGTCACACGTGAATCACTGGCGCGCTTTCTGGAGCACCTCCCGCCCTCAGTAATCCGTCTCAAAGGTTTGATCGATTCCGATCAGGGCGTTTTGGAGGTTCAAGTGGTCGGCGCACGACGCACATTGCGCAAACGATCCGAGATACAACGTAAAGGTCAACAGCTGGTCGCTATCGGCCTTAACCATCACCTTGATACTGAAAGCCTCAACCAACTGGCCATTGATTGGCTTTCATCCATTACCCAGACTTAACACCGTGGCCCCTTCACTCTCATTGAAGTCCAAACCCATTGCCATGTGGTCCCCACCCCGAGCACGAAGCACCATGATGATGCGAGTATTTGAGGCCTTGGGCTGCGAGGTGATGGATGAGCCCTTTTACGCCTATTGGCTTAAGGCCACCCAGAAAGAAGACGACCCCGGCTACTTAGCGACGCTGGCACACCACGAGACGGATTGGCGCCGCGTGGCCGAAATGGTCGTTGCTGCCGGCCGCAGCGCAGACGCACGAAGTTATCAAAAGCATATGGCGATCCACATGCTCGCCGAGGTTGACCTCGGTTTCATGACGGAATTGCAGAATTGCTTTCTGATTCGGCACCCGGCCGAGGTGATTGCATCGATGGCTGCCTTTAGATCGCTTAAGCCCAAAACAAATGCCGATGTGGCTGCCGCAGCCTATTTGGTGGGCATTCCTCAGCTCGAACGAATTTTCAATGAAGCCACTCGCATTCAAGGCGGCATCCCCACCGTCATCGACGCCAATGATGTGCTGCAACGACCCAGCGCCGTGTTGGCTGAATTCTGTCAAAGAGTGGATCTACCTTTTGATCCGAGTGCGCCGATCCAATGGGCGCCAGGGAAACATCCGAATGATGGCGCTTGGGCTGATGAATGGTATCAATCGGTCTTTGC
>CAYZUV010000267.1:0-3397 GCA_964481245.1 uncultured Pseudomonadales bacterium | reverse complement strand
GAACTTGAGGGACTGGAGCTGGCTTAAATCCGCCATGGCGTCGCTGACGCCGATAGAACGTAGGCTTTAAGAATCGCTCAGACGACAAGCATAGCCGTCGGAGCCTGACCGGAGACCGACTGATGACCATCATTCGCACTGAAACGGAACTTCGCGCAATTTTGGGCCAACCAGCGCCAGGCCTCGGGGACAAGAACATCGATCACCTCGACCATTACGCGGTTGAGTTTATAGCGAAGAGCCCGTTCCTCGTGCTGACCACTTCAGATGATTCAGGCCGATGCGACGCATCTCCTAAAGGGGACGCAGCAGGGTTTGTTCACGTCGCCGATTCAAAATCGCTGGTGATCCCCGACCGGCCCGGAAATAAGCTGGCTTACGGTCATCTAAACATCTTGAAAAACCCGAAAGTTGGTCTTCTATTTCTGATACCTGGCACCTCAGAGACGCTTCGCGTGAACGGCCAAGCGACCCTTGATGCATCACCTGAACTACTCGAGGAACTTGCCGCCCGAGGGAAGCCCGCGACACTCGCGATTCACGTCCATGTTGAAGAGTGTTTTTTCCATTGCGCGAAAGCCTTCATACGATCGAGGCTCTGGGCCCCCGAAAGCTGGCTTGAAGATCCGCATCGCGTATCGTTTGGCGATATGTTCGCAGAGAGAAAAGCGCTTTCAAGCGAGGCTGCCATGGCCATCGACGCAAGCATCGAAGCGGATTACCAGAGCAATCTTTAGTCGATTGGCCTATCATTGGCCAGTTTCAGCAACATCTAAGCCGGTCACAATGAAAGCTGGTCATCATCTGACTTGTTGAGTGAATCCGCGTCACCTGGCGGACTCGAAGCACTGAGCCCAAGCCAAGAGAAAGATTCGACGCCTAAGGTTAATCTCAACCCCAAGCCCCGTCGTCCAACCGTGTAAATCACGTATTGAGTTACTACATGCAGCACCTACCGACCGACCGCACGCCAACACGCGAATCGCCACAATTTTTCAAATTCTGGCGCCGCCTTCTTTGGATTTCGATGAGCTTGATATCGCCTCTGACTTCGGCAAACCTCATCACTATCGACGGCAGACTGGATGAACCCGCCTGGCAATCAGCTCGTGTTTGGAGCGACTATGTTGAATCAATCCCCTTTTCTCTCGCGGCGCCCAAACATACCCAAAAGGTTCTGATCCTAGAGGATGACTTGGGCATCTACTTTGGCTTCGTCAACGACCAAGCGAAAGAGACCGTGCGCGCCAACCAACATCAACGCGATAACGAGCGAGCCAACGCTGACAGAGCCGGTGTCTCCATCGACTTCGATGGCGATGGCCTCACAGGTTATGGGTTTTCAGTATCGGCCGGCGGCTCGGTAGCCGACACCATTTACCGGAACGAAAACCAGGGCAACCCCGACTGGGATGCAGACTGGGACTCAGCCACGTTCGTTGATGACGAAGCCTGGTACGCGGAGATATTTATTCCTTGGACGGTCGCTCCAATGAAAGCCGTGAGCGGGCCGAGCCGGACCATCAAACTCGCGTTCTGGCGAATGGTCATATCTGAAGGGCGCGTGAATACTTCAATCCCCGGAAACCCAAGGCAAGAGAAGTTTTTGTCGCTCTTCCATCCACTGGATTTCAAGAACAACAACCCCTCCAAGATCGACTTCTTCCCCTACGTGAACGCAACTCAGGATCGAATCAAAGACGAAGTCGATACCAAAGCGGGCATGGAGATATTTTGGAAAATCGATGCAGGGAAACAGCTCAACATTGCGCTCAACCCTGATTTTGGACAAGTTGAAAGCGATGAACTGGTGGTCAACTTCAGTTCGAGCGAGACCTTTTACTCCGATAAACGACCGTTTTTCTCGGAAAACCACTCGCTGTTTGATGTCAAAAGTAATGAGATTTTCTACATCATCAATACTCGACGCATCGGGGCCGCACCGGATTACGATTGCAGTCGCTATGATGCATCGCTCACTCAAGCATGCGCTGACGCAAACACGGGGATTAGTGATATTGACGCCGCAGTTCGCTATACCCAGCAGGGAGAGTCCATTGACCTCGGCTTTTTGGGTGCGATCGAGGCTGACAGCGACTTTAGTGAAGGTAGGCGCTTTTACGCACTGCGATCGGTAAAGAACGGCGACGCGTCCTCTATCGGGTATCTTGGCACCTTTGTTCAGCGCCCATTCCTAGACCGCAGAGCAACCGTCCATTCTGCAGATTGGGTTTATCGACCGTCGGAAACCCTTCGCTTGAGCACAGTGGCCATGCGCTCATCCATCAGCGAGTCAAGTCGCGGATCAGATCGCTCCGGGGTTGGGCTAAAGATGGAGGCGTCGCTCACACCCGACCGAAACCGTTGGCATTATGTCGGCGCCTATTATTTCGACAATAACCTCGACATCACGGACATGGGATATCAGGTTGTTGAGAATTGGGCCTACGTAGGCAACAAAAATGGATTTAAAATCACAGACTTTGCCGAGCAGTCCCCCCTTCTCGCCAGCGACTTCGAGTTAGGATTTGCCGCCGAGAGCAATGCCGATCTCGAGCTCGCAGGTCAAGTCATTGAGTTCGGTCAGAAAACGACTTTTAAAAACACCTCTAGTCTGGGCTTTGAGAGTTTCTATCGGCGCCCAAGCCGGGACTTCTGGATGACGCGAAACAACGCCATCGCGCCCTTCATCAACAAACCCTCTAATTACAGTCTCGAAGCGCGCTATATGGGTCCCTCTGGTAAGCGGCTGAGCTATTTTCTTGAGGTAGAGCGAGGCAAAGGATCCACTTGGTTTTCCGCGATGGGTTATTCGACCAGCTATACCGCGAACGCGACTTATGCACCGAAGGAAAACCTAACGCTTTCTCTCACCTATCAACACAGCCAGGAAAACGATTGGCTTAATTGGATAGAGGGCAATCTATTGGGCACCTACTCGCGAAAGCAGCGGGTCACCGTGGCTGCGCTGAACTGGTTTCGTGGCCAGCGGCACGAGTTTAGACTTAAGGCTCAGATGGTTGCATTCACTGCACGAGATCCAAGAGCTTACCTAGGTGATGCTCGAGGCGCTCTCACCCCTGCCTCGGTTGAATTGCCACCCTTTAGTTTGAGTGACCTCGCCTTTCAAGCTAGATATCGTTTCGAACTCCTGCCGCTGGCCTATTTGTACGTGGTGTACTCGAGGGGTGGGCGAATCGTTGAACTCGACGAAGAAGACGGGCTGGGCGCGTTATACCGAAGGCCCTGGCGCGAGCCTCAAGCGGATCAATTTACGGTGAAAGTACGTTATCGCTTCTGAAAATTCGCCGCTTTGGGCACACGGTTTCAACGTAAGGGCCCTAAGTCCAAGTTAAGCATCAGCTTAGTCGTAAGCGCCTTTTTCGGCAGCCCTGGG
>CAYZUV010000266.1:0-3403 GCA_964481245.1 uncultured Pseudomonadales bacterium | reverse complement strand
AATGTCCCGGTGGCAATTGGTCTGCTCTAACGAGCGCTCGATAGGCGGTTTGGCCTGTGTAGGTCGGACTGACATCAGGGAAAAGCCCGCCCGCCACCTTCGAGTGAATGCCATCCGCTCCGATCAGCATAGCGCCCGTGAATTCTCCATTTCCGGTCATCACGGAGACACTCCCGTCGTCCTCACGAAAGCCATCGACCCGGATATTCCAAGCCAGGTGGATATTGGGATAGGCCGCCACTTGTTCTATCAACACACGCATCAGGTCTGGGCGATACACATGCAGATAGGGTGCGCCCATGGTTTTAGTCCACTTGGCATCGAGTTCATGTCGAGCGATGACTCGGCCTGACCGATAGCTGCGTGTCTCCAGCGCCTGCGGTCGAGTCGCCACCGCTGCGATCGGATTAAGCAGATCAAGCGACGCCAAAATTCGTGTGGCATTGGGACTGAGTTGGATCCCTGCCCCCACCGTCACGGGCATGGGTTGCTGCTCAAAGACTTGAACACTAATGCCCGCTCGAGCAAACGCGATCGCAGCACAAAGACCGCCAATTCCCGCACCCGCAATAAGCACCGGTGCCTTGCCCAGCGTTTCGGGTGACGAGGTGCTGTGTTGGGTTGCTTGACCGTCGTTCACTCGATCGATTGCTCCATGAAGTTTCTATTTGATGCGCACTGAGTTCTCATTAGCACAGTAATCGGCCCTTAAATTTGAACCATTCCGACTCCCTCATAGTAAAGCAGCTCGCCGGTCTTTACCCCATAACGCCCAGTGGGCATCAACCATCCACTCAGGCTTTATCTTGAGCTAAAGGAATATATTAGATGTGATTTATTCTTTTTTTTAATGCCTCGTTCGCTGCTAACTTGCGCGCCTTAGACATCATCTAGGCTACAGCCATGACTGCTCAACCCGCTATCACCCCAGCCACCGTCGCGGAAAATACACCCGAGGTTAAACGCCCGTTGCCACAATTGCGGCTCATAGAGAATCTCTCCGAATGGGAGCTCGCGAGAGAAACCAGCAAAACCTGGTCGATGGAACAAGACTGACTGAGATCCGCTCAATCGACGGTGCGTGACCACTCGTTGCGCGCCGTCACCCGGCGTACTCTCGCCTACCCCCCTTCAGGAGCGCGTCCCTTAAAGGGCGTGCTTTCAAGCAATTTCCAGGGCATCGTGTTGAGGCTCGTTGCCCTGCTCGCTAGACTCCGCCGATGATCGAGATCCCTTACATGCTGGTTGATGCGTTCACCTCAACCGCCTTTCGCGGCAACCCCGCCTCGGTCTGCTTCATGCCTTCGCAAACGAGCGACGCCATGCTGCAGGCCATCGCGTGCGAGTTCAATCTTTCAGAAACCGCATTCTTATTTGATGCTGGGGATCGATATGACCTCCGATGGTTTACACCCCTTGCCGAGGTTGACCTCTGCGGACATGCCACCTTAGCCGCGGCTTTTGCGCTGAATCATCAGGATCGAGGCGCCAAGAATCATTATCGATTCAACACCCGAAGCGGTGAGCTAGGCTGTCATCGAGAGGGCGACACGTTCCGACTTAACTTTCCAGCCACGCCGCCAACGCCAGCCGACATCGATGCCAAGATCCTCAAGGGGCTTGGGCTCAGCACCTGCGTCGACTTCGCACGATCCATTTTCGACATCCTGATCGTGCTCGATCAAGAATCGACCGTCGCCGAATTAGAACCCGATTTTTCCGCACTCCGCCACGGTGACTACCGAGGCATCATCGTGACCTCTGCATCTGATCAGCCAGACGTCGATTTCGTGTCGCGGTTTTTCGCGCCCGGACTCGGCGTCGATGAAGACCCCGTCACCGGCTCAGCGCATTGTTGCCTAGGACCCTACTGGTCTGGCCGCTTAGACAGACATCACATGAAAGCCAAACAACTCTCAAAACGAGGCGGCGAACTGACAGTCAGCGTTCAGAATGACCGAGTCGAGCTGTGCGGCGGCGCCGTGCTCGTTGCAAGCGGGACCCTTTACCTACCCTAATCATTGAGGCACCCACAAACCGAAGTCCGAGAGTTGCAGCCGTCTTCGATCCTGTTATCGGGTGCTCGAGCCGATCATTCCGGTGCTTGACGAGCATGCTCGAGAAGAGCCGTAGCGAGGCAAAGAAGCAGGGATCGCGCGATGCTGATGTTCCAATCGGCTCATTACGTGATGCGCGGCCTTGACCCTAGAGCCATCACGTTTCTCTCGAGTGAGTTGACCCGTGGCCTGATCTAAGGCGACGCTCTCCGGATGAGACTGCCTTAAGCCGCCTAATCAAAGACGCTTTGCGCGCGTTTCGATCAGGTGACTTTATCCCAGCCGCTGAGTCCCCACCGTTTTGGCGAGGTCGCGTTGAACCAGAAGCTTTCCTGATGTTCTCGCAGGCCAGACTCACGAGTTTCACTGCATCATCCCGCAGCACGCGCAATCGCTTTATGCTGCTGAACCAGATTCACGCTGATCAAGGGACCAAGTTGCTTAACGTGCCTTTTCTTTTGTGCTCTACTCAAACCACGCTTTGACCTCAAGGATAGCAACCATGGACACTGAGCGCGCTGCCAACCTCCCCTTTGATCCTGACGCCTTACGCGAGAAGTATCGCCTGGAGCGCGATAAGCGAATGCGTAGCGATGGCAATGCGCAATACATCGAGGTGGCCGGCGACTACGCCAACTACATCGATGATCCTTACATTGAGGAATCCACCGAACGCGAACCCTACACAGACCATACGCAAGTCATCATCATCGGTGGGGGATTTGGCGGGCTGTTGACCGGTGCCCGACTCAAAGAAGCTGGTTTTCATGATGTTAGACTCATCGAAAAAGGCAGCGATTTTGGCGGCACCTGGTATTGGAATCGCTATCCCGGTGCCGCCTGCGATACCGAAGCCTATATCTACCTTCCGCTCTGCGAAGAGTTGGGCTACGTCCCCAAGAACAAGTACGCCTTTGCACCCGAGATCCTGAGCCACAGCAAACACATTGCGCAACATTTTGACCTCTACCAAAACGCCTGCCTAGCAACGCAGGTGATTGATGTCACTTGGGAGGAAGAGAATGCGTGCTGGCGCGTTCAGACAGATCGCGGCGATGACATGACCTGTCAGTTCTTGGTGATGTCCAATGGGCCACTCAACCGACCGAAGTTGCCAGGGATTCCCGGCATTCTTGATTTCAAAGGTCACACGTTCCACACCAGTCGCTGGGACTACGGCTATACCGGAGGTTCATCCGAGGGCAACCTGACTGGGCTCGCAGATAAGCGCGTGGCCGTCATCGGCACGGGCGCGACCGCCGTCCAATGTATTCCCCATGTCGGCGAATCGGCAAAGCACCTCTACGTCTTTCAGCGAACGCCTTCTTCCATCGACGTTCGAGACA
>CAYZUV010000265.1:0-3404 GCA_964481245.1 uncultured Pseudomonadales bacterium | reverse complement strand
GTCTGATCTCCCAAACTATGCGCTCGATGAGCTGCGCGTCATCAATGGGCTCTACCCCAGCGGTCAACCTGCCCCGGGGCAATTGATCAAAATCATCGACTGATACTCGGTGTGCCTGTTCGTTTACCCCGCCAATGTGAGCAAGGTCTCGTGCGACGCGATCTGATCACTCACGGAGACACCCGGGATACGGCCTCTGGCGATGAGGTAGTTCATGCCCAGTGTCTCGATGTGCGCTTGCAGTCGATCTTCGACGAACCCTTTTGACCCGACCCAATAGGGTGGTTCAACCGGGTCCTCGCTTCGCAATTGCTCGGATAAACGGTGTTTGATGGCTTGTGCTTGCCGTGCATTCTCGGTGATAAAAATAGTTCGCATGATGGGCACCTTGTCCGGTCGTGGCTGACCCTCGGTTGCCAGCGCCTCGTGGTAGATGTCGAGATTTGTTTTCAGTTGGCTGAGTGACTCCATCGGTGACGCGAGGTACGGGCATCCAAAATGGGCCGCTTGTTTGAGCGCGAGAGGCCCAAACGCGGCGATCCAGAGTCGGGGATGAGGGCGTTGGGCGGGGCGTGGAGACAGGATCACCGAATCGTCCGCCAGGAGCGATTCGCCCTGCCAGGCTGACAGCATGGCCAGCAGCGCGGTTTTGAACAGTTTTCGTTTTTCCTTCACCTCAAGATCGAAGACGTGGAACAGCCGCTCATCCACGCCGCGGCCCAATCCGAGAATCAGGCGCCCACCGGCCAAGACATCGAGCGTCGCGGTTTCTTCGGCGAGTGCCGTTGGATTGCGGATGGGCAGAAGCAGCGATGTGGTGCCAAGGTCGATGGTGCGCGTGATGCTCGCGCACCCAGCGAGCAAAATGAGCGGCGCGGAAAGCGACGCCTCACCCTGAAAGTGATGCTCAGGCAACCAGAAACCCGAAAACCCTAGGGCCTCTGCTTGACGGGCTTGCTCCGGGATTTGGGCGAGTGCCTGCGGGCTGCTGAGATCCCATGCGGTCACCGCCATTTGGCAGGGT
Organism: uncultured Pseudomonadales bacterium; assembly: GCA_964481245.1. Taxonomy (GTDB): domain Bacteria; phylum Pseudomonadota; class Gammaproteobacteria; order Pseudomonadales; family Azotimanducaceae; genus UBA9926. The sequence continues at coordinate 2,380 of CAYZUV010000265.1, read as the reverse complement.
AAAACCATCGATTGTTCCTATCTTGAGTGCTTGTTGAGGTGCGCCATTCATCCCGATGATGGCGGCCTGTGTCCTTGTGAAAACTAACGGACCCTGTGGCAGAATGCGAGTTTTCTCGAGGAGCCAACCATGAATCCGAATACGCCAGTCATTATCGGTGTGGGTCAAATTCTCCAGCGAGCAGACGATATTGCCTCTGCCAAAGAGCCCATTGAGCTGATGGTCGACGCTGCGCGAGAAGCGGCTGAGGATGCGGGGGTTTCTTCGCATCTTCAGAATCTTGATTCGGTTCGAGTGGTCCGCGGTCGGTGGCGATACAAACAGCCTGCTGGATTCATCGCCGAGCAGCTGAATGCGGTTCAGGCCGAGACAATGGGTACACCCTTCGGTGGGAACTCGGTGCAAGCGTTACTGAGCGAATCGGCTGCCAATATCCTCGCGGGAAAGAATCAATTTGTTTTGCTGAGTGGTGCAGAGACAGGTCGCACACAGGCGCGCTATGCCAAGCAAGGCGAAGAAATGCCTTATCGCGAGACCGGTGAGCAGCCCTACGATCGAATGCTTGGCGAAGAAATGGTGATGGCTGGAGATGAAGAACGTCGGTTGGGTATTCAATCGCCCATTCAGGTGTATCCAATTTTCGAGAATGCCATTCGCTACCACCGTGGCGAGACGATTGCAGAGCATCAAGCGAGAATTGCCAAGCTTTGGAGTGGTTTTAGTGAGGTTGCGGCAGGCAATCCAAACGCTTGGATTAGAGAACCCGTGACCCCTGAGGCGTTACTCACACCCTCCGCCGTAAATCGTCACGTGAGCTTTCCCTATCACAAGCTGCTGAACTCCAACAATGCGGTGGATATGGGGGCCGGCATTTTGATGTGTAGCGTGAGCTACGCAAAGAAACTTGGTGTCCCTGAGTCGAAGTGGGTTTACCCCTGGTCTGGCGCAAACGCGCATGACACCTATGCCGTATCCAATCGAGATAATCTCTATTCTTCACCGGCGATACGAATGGCGGGTAGGAAAGCGCTCGCTTTGGCTGAGGTTGAGGTCAGCGACCTTGCCCGCGTTGACGTTTACAGCTGTTTCCCTTCCGCGGTGCAGGTGGCGGTCAATGAGTTAGGGCTTGATGATTCGAAGCCCCTAACGATTACGGGTGGCCTCACCTTTGGAGGTGGTCCTTTGAATAATTATGTCATGCACAGCATCGCGCGCATGGTTGAGCTGTCGCGAGAAGATCGCGAGGGTATCGGTCTCATTACGGCCAATGGTGGCTATCTCACCAAGCATGCGTTTGGCGTCTACTCTGCGACGCCACCCGCGTTCGATTTCCGGTTTGAAGATGTTCAAGCTGCGGTCGATCAAACGCCGACCAGAGACGTAGCTGCCGAATTCTCTGGCCAGGCTGAAGTCGAGTCCTATACAGTGATGTATCAGGGCGACCAGCCAGCGATGGGCCACCTGGCGCTGCGCACGAGTGACGGTCGTCGTGCGTGGGCCAATATGGATGACGCTGACTGTCTGCAGGCGATGATCAGTGAGGAGTGCTGCGGGCGCCAGGTCACGGTGTCTCAGGACAGCAAGGCGGTGTTTTAGCAACTATGAATTCCTTTCTTGCATCTATGGGGTATGGCCCAGAGGATCGGGTGGTCATATTGCACATTGACGACATGGGCTTTTCTCATGCCGCGAATGTCGCAACGCGGGAGTGTCTCACGCAGGGTTCGGCAACCTGCGCTTCAGTGCTTGTTAACGCGCCTTGGTTCCAAGAAGCGGCGGCGATCTGCCGCGATAATCCGACGCTTGATGTGGGCGTGCATCTGACCCTGACGGCTGAGTACCCAACGTACCGCTGGCCTGCACTGTCTTCTCGTGATCCCGCGACCGGGCTGATGGATGCGCAGGGCTATTTATGGGCCACTCGAGAAGATGCTGTGCGGCATGTCGATGCGCTGGCAGCCCGTGATGAAATGCGTGCACAAATTGAGGGCGCGCTGAGCGCTGGCATTGATGTGACGCATATCGATACCCACATGGGGTCCGTGGTGCATCCCAAGTTCCTCACCCATTACCTGGCGCTGGCGAGAGAGTATCAAGTGCCTGCCTTCTTGCCTCGAGTGACTCGGGAGCGCCTCAATGCCATTGGGGAGGGTGAGATGGCCGAGGCCTATCTAGAAGTTCTGGAGGCTGTCAATCAGGATGTGGTCCCCACGCTGGATGAAATCTTGGTTGAAACGCTCATTCCGTTGGAAGAAAAATCTGGTTTTTATGAGGATCTTGTGAGGAATGTCATGCCGGGGCTCACACATTTGCTGTTTCATCCCGCTGTGGATGGTGAAGAGCTGAAGGCCATTGCTGATACGCATCTGTCTCGGCACGC
>CAYZUV010000264.1:0-3435 GCA_964481245.1 uncultured Pseudomonadales bacterium | reverse complement strand
TGGTCTCCGAGCTATTGCCCGCCTCGCTGATTGAAAGCTTGCGATGCCTTGCCGAGCTTGAGTTCCCAGCGCCAGGATCCAAAGCGGCACTTGAGGTACGGGATTTTGGCAGCGGCGGTCGGTTCGTCTTCCCTTCAAAGCATGCAGAATTTAACCGAGTGACGCTGCATGACAAACTGATTAAAGCCGTCGCAGCGTTGCTTGATATTGAGCCTATGGCGCTTCGGTTAACCCAGTCTGATCTTTGGCCGAAATATGGCCACACGACGCAAGACGCGAGAGATAACCAAGACCAGCGTATTCACATGGATTACCCAAACCACATGTTGGTGCATCCACCATCCTGGCATTCGCCCGCAGCTGTTGAATTGATCATTTACTTTTCAGATGCTCGAGACTGTGCGGGAGAGACGGGGTTTGTTACGAGGCGTAGCGATGAGGATCCCGCTTATCAGCTACCCTACAGGCACTCGCCAGGCATGGGTGAACATCCTTTTATCAATGACCGATTAGCTGCTGAGCATTACTTTAGGGAACAAGCACCCGAGGTCGAGGCGTTCAGAGCAGGGCTCTACGAACGTGAGCAGATTGCCGATTTCAGACCCGGTGATGTGCTGTTCTACCGGCACGACGTTTGGCATCGAGGTCGTCCGCTTACCTCGGGGTCGATGCGACTTGCGCAGAACATCTCGTTTAGAAGAGCAGATGCTGACTGGATTTCTCTTCTGCACCCCGGCTGGTCTTGGTCGATGTACCACCCCGAGCAGCGGTTCGAGCGTTGGCTAGCCAGCGCCTCGGTGCTCGAGCGAACGGTGCTAGGGTTTCCCGCGCCCGGACACGCGTACTGGACACCTGAAACGCTCGCTGGGGTCACCGCGCGGTATGCGCCGTTTGGCTTCGATCCTGCGCCTTATGAGCGAGCAATCTAGCCCTTGACCTGTGGAGGTGTTATTCGAGTAGGCATCAGGTAAGCTGAAAAGAAAAAAAAGGGCATCCCGAAGGATGCCCTCACGTCGAACCCAAAGGGGGATGGGTTCAAAGGGGGAAGCGTCAGCTGGGCTGAAACTTCATAAAGGGATTCAGGACGCGACCAAGCCCTTTCAGCTTGATAGGCGCCTCTAGAACCGAGAGGCAGATACAGTCTTCATGCTGAGTAGCGAACGGGCGGTGTACATCGCCCGGCTCGCGAACCACAAAGTCGCCTTCGTGATACATCCCATCTTCGTCTGAGAAGCTGCCTTTAAGCACGACGGTGTATTCAACACCGTGGTGATCGTGTACTGGCGTTTTGCCGCCTGCGCAAATTTTATGGAGTGCAAGCTCATACTGAGTCTCGCCAACGCTTATTGGGGCTACAGTCACTGATGATGACAATTTGCGCCAACTGAGCCCATTCCTCGGCAGGAATTTATTGAGATAGTTGGGGATTCCCTTCAGCTCATCATCACACTTTGCACCCTGAACGTCTGATGCTGCTTCGTGGGCGCCATCCTGAGTGACCGACTCAATGTCCAATTTTGCTAATGTTTGGCCGAGCAGGTCGCCTGAAACGGTTTCTGGCTCAACATCGCTTAGCAGCGCGCCACCGAGTTGCTTAAGTGATTGCACACTGTCCCTGCATTGATCGCAGAATTTCAGGTGCGTCGTCACAGAGATGGTGGGGGCCAGCGATAGGCTGCCCACGGTGTAATCTGTGAGTAGATCTGTGTTTGGATGATGTCTGATCATTGAGCGTAAGCCTCCGTGCCTTCACCGTTGGGGGATAGCTTCAGTTTGAGTTTCTGAAGCGCCAGCCGTACCCGACTTTTCACTGTGCCGAGTGGGATGCTCAATTCGTCCGCAACTTCCTGTCCGGATTTCCCTTGAAAATACATCAGGGTGAGCACTTGCAGCTGCTCTTGGGGGAGTTCCCCAAGGTGGTCTTTTATATTCTTGCTGTTTCTTGTTTGTATGAGAGAGGTGAACGGGGATGACTCCTCGTTCTCATCGAATAATTCCTCTGCTACCAGTTCATCAGTTTGCTGACTGATTTTCGCGTGCTTACGTAACCAGTCGATTCGAGTGTTTCGAGCGATCGTGTACATCCAGGTGCTGGCGGCAGCCTGTGCTGGGGAATAGCTGGGGGCCTTCCGCCAGACCTTGATCATGGTTTCTTGGACGAGCTCCTCTGCCTGTTCTGGCTCGAGGTTGCTGCCCTTCATTAAAAATCCTTTCAGGAGTGGCGCAAAGTGCGCGAATAAGGCAGAAAAGGCGTCCTTGTCTTGATGACTGCCCACCCGTTGCAACAAGGCGTTCCAATCCTGGCCTTCTATTAAAGCCATGGTGGTTCTCTGTTGGGGTCGTTTCGCCATCTTAACCATATTCGAGATCTAATTCGGGTTCTACGTGCCAAATCTTGGTGTGGATTGCTCGATCACCTTGGACTCACTTGGGTGCAAATCGGGGTCAGCGTCGGTGGCGACGCTTGATTCATTCGAGAGCGTGAAGTTTTCTAATCCATGGTGGAAGCGCAATTTAGCTAGGTCGTAGCCTAATCCTTCAACCTTGCGAAGGATCTCGATGACGAGCGTGTCCTCAAGGTCCTGGTCTCTCGCCATAATCCATACAAAATCCCGTTTGTTCCGGGCGACGACGGTGTACCGGTAATCAGGGTCGAGATACGCAACTCGGTAGTCTGCTTCGAAAGGCCAGAGAATGCGCATGCCCCAAATGGCCGGGGTTTCGGCGTGCGGGCGAGCGGTCATCGTCTTGGACTTAATCTCACCTTGCGGCCCGCCTTTTCGGTACTGGTAGGTGGTTTCAACTCTGCCATTATCCGCCAGCGAGTAATGCTCGGTCGGCGCGTAAGCGTCTTTATCAAATGGCGTCGCGATGTCGGCAAGGACGTACCAAGTGCCCATGAAGCGCTCGAGATCCAGATTGGTTACTGTCGTGATAGGTTGCATGGCCCCCGATCCTTGACAACCGCTACAAAACATCAGGAGCACAAGTAGCGCGCTCCCCCCTTTTACGCCCGGCTTCATACGTGCCCTTTCTACGACCGGATCAACGAACGGCCGAGAGAAATTCCGACCGCGTGGTAGAGCTCGCCTTGAATACGCCACCCAATGCCGTGGTTTCGGTGTAGGAGCTGGTATCCATCACACCACGAGACTTCACGCAGTAGTGCGTGGCGCGCACCTTCACCGCTACGTTATTGGTCTCAAGGAGGGTTTGCAGAGCGACCAACGTCTGTTGCGTCATTCTCTCTTGGACCTGTGGCCTCTGAGCAAAGAAACGAACGATGCGGTTGATTTTGGACAGTCCGATAATTTTTCTGTGCGGCAAGTAAGCCACATCTGCGGTGCCATCAATGGTCACAAAATGGTGCTCACAGGTGCTGGTCAGAGAGATGTCTGTGATCTTCACCATTTCGTCGACGGACATTTTGTTCTC
>CAYZUV010000263.1:0-3438 GCA_964481245.1 uncultured Pseudomonadales bacterium | reverse complement strand
CTATTGATGGGTCTCTGTAAACGAGACGCCATGAGCGCCGCACTGAGACGGGCAACCGAGCTGGGCGTAACGTCCATCACGCCGCTGATCACTGATTTCTCTGATGTCAGCCCAAAACAATTGCCATCGCTCAGAACGAAATGGTTAGCCACAATCGAAAGCTCTGCGGAGCAAAGTGGCCGAACGCAATTACCGGAACTCCACGAGGCGCAATCCTTTGCAGGGATTCTAGGCCCCATCCGTGATTTAAACGCCCAAGCCTTCATTGCCCATCCCCAGGGTGAGCGTCTAACCGAAACGCGATCAACGAATGAAAACGTTGTGCTCGCGATCGGGCCCGAGGGAGGCTTTTCTGATGAAGAAGTCGACAAGGCCTGTGACGCTGGGTTCAAAACATTATCGCTTGGCCCCAGGATTCTGCGAGCGGAGACTGCGCCTGCAGCCGCACTCGCGATTTTGCAACATCGTGCGGGTGATCTTTGAGAAGCCAAAACCGTCAAGATCAACTCGCTCGCGTTCAATAGCCCGCTCGGACCCCTCGCCCTAAGGGAAATGACCGACCGTTTCGGATACCACCATAGAGGCTTTTTCGCGAGAGCCATCGACGGTCACGCGGGGCCGTGCCATGATGATGGATTCGAAGGGAAGGAGGAGCAGTCGTGGACAACATCGCCATCACGTTTGGTCGCTTATTATTGGGTCTTTACTTCTTGATACCCGGCATCACTAAAATCACCGGCTACGCAGCGACCGCTGAGTATATGACCCTCCATAACATCCCGATGGTGGGCGTGTTATTGCCAATCACGATCGTGCTTCAAGTTGGCGGCGGACTGTCACTGATGGCAGGCCACCTAATCAAACCCGTCGCCCTGGTGTTGGCTGCGCTCACATTAGCAATCAATGTCGGCATGCACGATTTTTGGGTCACTTATTCCGACGTGGACACGGCCCACGAACTCCAAAATTTTATAAAGAATTTGGGCATTTTCGCGGGGTTGCTCGTGCTGGCTAGCGCCCACGAGGTCGATCAATGGCGCCTCCAAAGATCGAAGCCGTAGAAACCGTACCCGACGTGGCGACCTTTCGTTACACTAGCGTCATCGGCCTTAGTGCCAGAAGATAAGTCGGTCCCATGAACTACGCAGATAACCAAAAGCTGATTCGTTGCCAGCTTTCTCGCGGCGGTGCCATTCAGACTCGCTTTATCGAGTTCGAGCTGTTCAAGCTTTGGCAATACATGATCCAAAGTAAGCACGGGTTTGAGGTATCTGATCTGACGATGTGCCTCTGGTTACCCAAAGACGAATTCATGAGCAGAGTGAATCTTTATGAACGGATTGGCGACGTTGAGTCGGTGACACGCCTCACGGTAACGATCTTCGATGAACGTCACGGATTCACACATGTTTCACACCGATACGCGCCAGAGGCAGAGGCTGAAACCGTCCAAAATGTTCTGCTGTCCCATGTGCCCGAAAGCGTCTCATCAAGCAAGAATTTTGCTCTCAGCGTCACCGAAGGTCGAACCGTCGTTAAGGGGCAAGTATCCGGGCTCAGCGAGATCAGCTTGGGGTTATCCAATGATTAGAGGGCGCCTTCGGGCTCTGCCGAGAGCAAATTCCGGCAAGGAATCGGCAGCATTCAAAGCTAAGAGCGTTTCCGCTGCGATGTTGAGGGCAAGACCTTGAGCAAACATCTCGGCGTAGTGATGGATCCGCTTGAGTCCATCAACCCCAAGAAAGACAGCACGCTTGCGATGATGGAAGCGGCTCAGTCCCGTGGTTGGCGGGTCTCAGAGATTCAACTGTCCGGCCTTCACATGCAAGGAAGCGAACTTGCGATTCATTATCGAAGGGTCGAAGTTCAATACGACCTCAATGTGTGGTTTAGCGTTTTAAGTCACGAATCGGGGTTTGCGAACGACTTCGATGTGATCCTCATGAGGGTCGATCCACCCTTCAATATGGACTACGTCTACGCTACCTATTTGCTCGAGTTCGCCATGAGAGCTGGCATCTTGGTTGCGAACAACCCTGGGTCGATTAGAGACTGCAACGAAAAGCTCTTCGCCTTGCAATTTCCTCAGTGCACCCCGGAGCTGGTGGTCACGTCCAGCCCTGAAACGATTAAAGACTTTCATGCGCAGCATCAAGACATCATCTTGAAACCCTTAGATGGGATGGGCGGGCAGTCGATATTTCGATTGAAACCCGACGACACGAATCGCAATGTGATCATTGAAACCCTAACGCAAGACGGTCATCAACTCATCATGGCCCAGCGATATATCCCGGAGATTCGGAACGGCGACACACGTATTTTGATGATCAATGGCGAGCCTGTGCCATATGGCTTGGCTCGAATCCCCTCCGCCGGTGAAACAAGAGGCAATCTAGCCGCTGGTGGCTCAGGCGTAGGGCGAACCCTGAGCGAGCGTGATCGTTGGATTTGCGATCAGGTTGGACCCACGCTCGTTGAAAAGGGCCTGTATTTCGTCGGTCTTGATGTCATTGGTGACTACCTAACTGAAATTAATGTGACCTGCCCAACGTGCGTGCGCGAACTCAACGCGCAATTCGACCTCGACATTGCGGGTGACTACATTGATTTCCTAAGTCAAAGACTTGATAACTGATACAGGTGCCGAGTTACAGCTGCACTCGCGAGATCGATTGTTTTTCGCTCTTTTCCTTGCGCTCCTCATTCATGCTGCCCTCTTCCTCGGTGTTCAATTTGAAGCTACTACACCCTCGGTTTCGAGGCCTTCGACCCCTGTCACGGTGACCTTAAAGCCGAGCACTCAACCCCCCGACACGGCACAGCATCTTTCGAACGCAGACACCCAAGGCGCGGATCAAGACGCACAGGCGGTCGCGCTAGCTCAGCCAATGGAGGACCCCTTCATCGACCTTTTCAGCGAGCCGCCCGCTAGGCTCAGCAACCCTGAGATCGATCCTCTTACTCTGCAGACCCGGCGCTCTGAACCACTCAATTTCAAACCTGATCTGAGCGATTTTGTGCAGCCAGGTTGGCGACCACTTGACGCCATTGGAGATCGAAACCGGGTAAAACGCATTACTCAGGTCAACGCGAAAGCCAGTCCAGAGGCGTTTTACCTTGAGTCGTGGCGACGCAAAGTAGAGGCTATCGGGAATCTCAACTATCCAGCCGAGGCCAAAGCGCAAGAGATCTACGGTCGTCTCCGGCTACTCGTGGCGATTCTGCCTGATGGCAGGCTCAAGGAAGCTCGAATTCTTAGCTCGTCGGGTTATCCCATTCTCGATCAAGCTGCCCTTGACATTATCGGTCTTGCAGCCCCTTTCGCACCCTTTCCCACGGCATTAAGGCGTGAAGTAGACGTGTTGGAGATCGTGAGAACTTGGGAGTTTAGACGCCAAGGCGGAGGTCTTCGTTTTGGCTCATAGTTCTTCGTTT
>CAYZUV010000262.1:0-3442 GCA_964481245.1 uncultured Pseudomonadales bacterium | reverse complement strand
CCTTTTGATGCAAAAACTCTTGCTGATACCAGGTGCCTTCGGCCGAATCACCCTTCACCACAATAGGACCTGCGGATGCAAAAAACCCAACAAAGCTGAACGCACTCATGGCCCCTTGCCAAACTGTCACAATGGCATCACGACCCGCCACATCACCCGCGCCGGGCAGATGCCAGATGCCATCTTCAGCCCAATTACTGGCCCAGGCCTCAGCATCAAAACGCATGACCGCATCGTTGTAAGAATCAATCAACTCCCGAATTTCCAGCCGGTCTTCGATAGGACCCTGACTTAACATATCGCTCTCCTTCTCGCCTCAGAAAATGAATCTTTAAAACCTGTGCCTCTGAGCCCGTGGGTGTGCATCTGCCCGATACTAGTGACTTAAGCCGGCAGCAATCATCACCTAGCGCTGAGTGTGGGGTGCGGCGCTCTCTCACCGTGAACGGGCTTTTCCCCCTTCAGTCTTCCTACTCATGCGTTTTCAGGTCTCGCGCCTGATAGGTCTCGAACTACAGCCTCTCTTTCGCTGCTGGTTTCAGATCAAAACCGATTTGGTTCAAGCGACTCGGCAAACACTCGGATTCCAATTACCAGCCGTGCACCTCGCCATTCCACTTCCAAAACCCTCCGGTGTTCTCCATGGACAATCCATCCGTTACCGCTGCGCAGCCGGCCGCACTCTCTTCCGGCGTAATGTCTGCGTGAGGGCCTCCCATGTCGGTTTTCACCCAACCCGGATGCACTAACCCAACCGCAATCCCCTCTTTTTTGAGATCCAGTGCAGCAAGGCGCATAAATTTATTTACAGCTGCTTTGGTTGCGCAGTAAGCGTGAGCGGCTGCCATATCAAGCGACAAGGCACCCATTTGACTCGTCACGGTCATGACCTTGGCCGCCCCGGACAACCTGAGATTTGGCATCAAGGCTTGCATCATGCGCACCGGTGCCATGGTGTTAATGTTGAAGGCATCAGCCCAACCTTCAAAATCCATTGCAAAGGTGGTCTGTTGATCTCGGGCCGGCCCTGACGTCCCTGCGTTGTTGATCAACACATCAATGGCTCGTCCTTCCAACGACGAAGCAAGCGCCGCGACGCTCTCGTTGTCCCCCACTGTTACCCCGACCACTTCGACGGACCCCGCCACTTGGTTCAATGCCTCAGCCGCATTCGGATCGCGGCATGCGGCGAGCACCGTATCACCGCGCGCAGCATAGATCTTGGTGAGTTCTAAACCCACACCCTTGTTGGTTCCGGTAATCAGTACGGTTGCCATGATGTTGTCCTCTTCTACATGCTCATTTGATCAAAATAGGTCGCGTTGAGACCTCGGCCAACGCTTTAGACCGTCTTTTTGTCAGCGCGCTGACTACCTGGCTGCCCCGCTTCAACTCATGGTGAATCAAGATCACCGGAGTGGGCAATCATAGGTTTGACCTTAGGCCAGATGGCCATCGCCTGACTCAGTTTTCACCGGCAGGCATCACCTTGGTCAGGCCACCCCGATCGCCGATTGTTTGACCAGGAAACCTGGTGACCCCCGAGCAAATTGAATCTGCCAGGAGAACACCCACGCCGCGCCTCGCCTTCATCATGCCTGATGCAGCTACAGGAACAAAGGGGTTGCCGTACTGGGTATCGACCTTTCAGCGCTGCAATGCGGCAGATCAACCTGCACCCAAAAGCGTCAGCGCTTGCCCAGCGCCAGACCGCTCTCTGCGCCAATACAAACGCTCACTGCTTTCGGCTCAACGCTTTGAGCCTTGATCGGACCCCTTATCCGTTCACTCATCCATTCGCTCACGGGCAGCGCGGCGCCACTCGCAAGGGCAACCCACGAGCCTCGTGACGGCGCGCCGCAAGTTCCTGCAATCGCGAGCGATTGAATCAGCCACTTAGGTCGATTGAATCGAGACGACTGGCCGGAGGAGGCACAAAGACCTGTTGAGCCATTGCGCCGCCATTTGATCGACGCACCTCCTCCAGGGCGTGGTAACCTGCCTTCATGTAAAAACCATAATGACGCCAGTCGGGGACTCGGGACGAGACCTGCCCAATCAAACACACCACAGGCATGAGGTGACCGAATGAAACATAGACGACTAGGGAACAGTGGATTGCAGGTACCACCGCTCTGCTTGGGAACGATGACCTTTGGCTTGCAGGTCGATGAGGCGACTTCCTTTGAGATTCTTGACGAAGCCTTTGCGAACCGGTTGACATTTTTGGACACTGCGGATGTTTACCCTCTAGGTGGCGACCTAAACACCATCGGCGAGACCGAACGCATTTTGGGGCGATGGATGAAATCGCGCGGTGTTAGAGATCAAATTCAATTGGCAAGCAAGTGCTTTGCGCCCATGGCCAAAGGTCCTAACAAGAGCGGATTGTCACGCGTGCATATCAAGCGGGCCATTGAAGGTTCACTGTCCCGATTACAGACCGACCATCTTGATCTGTACCAATCTCATGGGTTTGACCCCAAAACACCCATTGAGGAATCCCTGAGGGCGTTCGAGGACCTGACGCGTGAGGGCAAGATTCGGTACGTGGGATGCTCTAACTACCCCGCTTGGCGCCTGGGTGAGGCGCTCTCCGCCGCGTCCTCTATGGGTATCGAAGGTTACGTTTCGGTACAGCCCCGCTATAACTTGCTGTATCGAGAGATTGAAACTGAATTACTGCCGCTGTGCGAATCCGCCGGATTGGGCGTGATCGTTTACAACCCGCTGGCGGGCGGCTTCCTATCGGGGAAGTACGCGCCGGGCCAGTCGCCTGAAGAAGGCACCCGATTCACTCTGGGGACAGCCGCAGAGCGGTACCAATATCGCTATTGGCAAGATGCGCAATTTGCAGAGGTTGAAAAGCTGAAGCTTGCCGCCGACGCTCGTAACTTGTCCCTGGTCACGGTCAGCGTGGCTTGGGTGCTGAGACAAGCCGGCATCACCAGCGCCATTATTGGCGCGTCCAAGGCAACTCAGCTCGCAGCAAATCTCGATGCAGTCAACTTTGAGTGGGACGATGAGTTACTTGCGCTGTGTGACGCTGCCTGGTGGGCGTTGCCTAGACGCCCTGTACAGGAAGGTTACCGATAGCAGTGCCGCAATCGCGGCCCCAAGCGCCTCAAATCAAGCGCTTTGAGCATTCCTACCCTTACGGCTGGCCGTGAGCGAAAACGGTGCGATTCGGTCACTTTGGGCGGGACCTCAGCATCCATCGGCTATCCGCTTCAATCAAACCGTGCAACAGAAAAGAGCGGTAGGGGTTTCTGTTCCGGCTCACAGGCCAGTTCACTCAGCAATTCGCCCACAACACACGCAAATTTAAATCCGTGGCCTGAAAACCCTGCGCCAAAGGCAAGACGTTGATCCGCAGGGTCCCGATCGATGATGAAATGCCCATCGGGACTGTTCGTGAACATGCAGGTCTGCATGCGCTGAA
>CAYZUV010000261.1:0-3452 GCA_964481245.1 uncultured Pseudomonadales bacterium | reverse complement strand
GCGAGCTTTTCGGGCGCTCGAAAGAGACGATCAGGCGTCAGTCAGGGGTTTACGAAGCGACACCCCGCATCGGTAATAATGGAACACGGCCCATAATGCGATCACGAGCGTGGTCATCAGCCCATACCGCAAACCATCGATGCCATGGGTTTCTCCGAAGACGTCGCTAAAGAACCCTACCGTAAAAGGTCCAAGGCCAAGACCAATGATGTTGGTGATGAACAGATTGATCGAGGCCGCGACTGAGCGCATCTCGATCGGCGTAATATTTTGGATCAGCGCAAATCCAGGGGCGACATAAACCGTACCGAGCATTGCGGGTAACGCATAGCAGGCAATCGCGATCATGGGCGAATCAGCTGTGAAGGCGAAGTAAAGAAGGGGCAGCACCGCCAGGTTAACAATGCCGACCAACCAAGGGAGCCACTGCTGACCGAAATGTTTGGACAGCGTATCGGCGGCTCGTCCCCCTAAATAAATACCCATCGCGCCACCGACGCCAATCAAAAGGGCAAGATAAGTGCCCGCCTCACCCGTGCCCATCTCATGGATTCGAACCAAATAAATGGGAATCCAGATGACTGAAGCGTAGCCGGTGAAAGCGATCAGCGAGCCCGCGATGACGATGTGCCTCATGGTTCGTGAATGCCACATGAATTTTACGACTGTGCCAAAGCTGGGCGGTTGGACCGCTGTCGTAAGGTTCTCAGAGAAACCTCGAGGGGGCTCTTTTACGGTGAACTGAAACACAGCGGCTAAGAGCAAACCGGGTACGCCCACCACGAAGAATGCGGTGCGCCAGCCGAACCACTCGTTGATCCATCCACCCAGCAAAAATCCGATGAGAATGCCCCAGTTGATGCCTGTTCCAAAAATCGCCATCGCGGTGGCTCTGCGTTCTGGTGGATAGAGATCGGCAATGATCGAATGTGACGGTGGGTTCGAGCCAGCCTCCCCAACACCGACACCAATCCGCAGGAGAAGCAGTTGAAGATAATTGGCAGCCATGCCGCACAAGGCGGTCATCAGGCTCCAGAGTGAGACTGAGAAGGTGATCAGGTTTCTTCGGTTGCGGCGATCGGCCCACATCGCCATGGGCATGCCAAGCGTGGCATAGAACACAGCGAACATGATGCCGGTCAGCAACCCAAGCTGGGTGTCGGAAATCATCAATGATTCTTTAATGGGCTGACCGAGGATGCCCATGATCTGCCGGTCCACGTGGCTAGAGGTAAAAACCAAAACCAACATGAAAAGGGTATAGCGTCGTTGGCGTTCCGTGACCGAATTCAGCATGAAGTGTGTTTGTTTATCGAAGGATGGACTACCCTAATCGCTTGGCTGAGAAATGGAAAGTGATACCCAAAGTCTTCAGACAGTCTTCAGGCATCGGAAGGGCTGATACTGGGTTGTGACTCGCTGCTGATCGCAGCCTATGATGCGACGCAGATGAAGCCATCCTGGTCAAAACTATCGAACGGGTCTCGGTGACGACCATTTAATGGGCCGAGTGCGACGCCTCAAACCCGCATTGAGCCGAATAAGTAAGAAGGAGTGAATCATGAAAGCCATCTGGCAAACACAGCTGGACGCCGGTGCGTCGACGCGTGCTCGGGAACGGTATCTCATCAGTGCGGACGCATTGGCTGCGCGTCTTGGTGAGCCTTCCCTATCGATTCTGGATGCGACGACCCATTTACGGCCGACGCCCGAGGGAGGGTATACGAGTCAGCCGGGCGATGAAGCGTTTTTGGCCGAACACATTCCGTCGGCTCGGTTCGCCGATCTGCAGGGTGCGTTGTCCGACAAGGATTCTCCATTTCGCTTCACGGTGCCGGAAAAGGTAGCGTTCGAACAGAGTGTTGGTGCGTTGGGCATCGAAAAAGAAGACGAGGTGGTCATTTATTCCACGACGCATCCGATGTGGGCGACCAGGGTTTGGTGGCTGTTTCGTCTTTTTGATCATGCATCGGTTAAGTTGCTCGATGGTGGCTTTGCAGCCTGGCAAGCGGGTGGCTACCCAACGGAACAAGGAAAATCCCCGGTGCGACCCGTTCATTACGAAGCGAGTACACGAAAAGACGAGCGATTTGTTGATGGTGAAGCGATTCTAGCGGCCCAGGCCGCGGGTCAGCTCTGTTTGATTAATGCGCTGTCTGCCCAGCAGTTCAGAGGTGAAGGCCCTCATTATGGCCGCCCTGGACACATCACTGGATCAGAAAGTCTGCCCTGGGGTTCATTTTTAGATGAATCGCTATGCTTTCAAGAATCAGCCCAGCTGCGTGCCCACTTTGAATCTGTGGGGGCTTTTGAACAAGAACAAATTGTTACTTATTGTGGCGGAGGAATTGCAGCCACTGTGCCGATTTTTTCGTTAGCCCTTCTAGGCATTGAATCTGGGGTCGCGCTCTACGACCGTAGCCTGTCCGAATGGGCACAAAATCCAGATTGGCCAATGAGCCAATGAATCATGACATCCCGAGGCTAAGTAGGTTATCGAGCGGCTGATACAACGCTTCAAGATAATCACAGTCCGCCTCCGTTAGCTTTAAGGACGCTGCTTGAACGAGGTCTTCGAGTTGCTCGACGCGAGAAACGCCAATCACGGGGGCTGTCACCATGGGTTTACTCATGAGCCAGGCGATGGCAACCACGGCTGAAGAGACGTCGAGGCGCGCAGCAACTTCTGCGCATCGGGCTGCGATATCGAAGTCCCGCGCACCACGATAAAGTGAGGCAGTTCGATTTTTGTCAGCGCCTTGGGATCGATTGGTTGAGCCGCCTTCGAGGCTGCCTTGATAAGCACCGGTCAGAATACCTCTAGCAAGTGGCGACCAGGGCGTGAGGCCGATACCGTGTTCTGAGCAATACGGGATCATCTCGCGTTCCTCTTCCCGATAGATCAGGTTGTAGTGGTTCTGCATGCTGATAAAGGGTGTCCAATGATTGGCCTTAGCAACGGCCTGCAAATCCGCGAATTGCCACGCAAACATGGATGAAGCGCCAAGGTAGTGAGCCATGCCAGATTTCACCACCTCATGTAGCGCCTCGAGCGTTTCCTCAATGGGCGTTTTGAATTGGCCTGGGATGGCGTGTGGATGCCGATGAATGATCAGCTGATCAACGTAATCAAGGCCAAGCCGTTCAAGGCTCATTTCGACCGCTTCCAGAATGTGTTTTCTGGATAAGCCGCTTTGGGTTTTCATCGGGCCCATGGGCATAGAGACTTTGGTGGTTAAAACGAATTCATCGCGCGCGTAAATTTCTTGGAGTAATTGGCCCACGACTTCTTCGGAGGCCCCCAGGCCATAGACATTCGCACAGTCAAAATAGGTGACGCCTGACGCTTTTGCTCGTTCAAAGATCGGCCGCGCGGCGTCAATATCGAGCGTCCAATCACCTTGGTGACCCCGGCCAGGAATGCCGAAATTCATCGTGCCAAGACAGAGTTC
>CAYZUV010000260.1:0-3471 GCA_964481245.1 uncultured Pseudomonadales bacterium | reverse complement strand
GTTGAGGAAATTGTTATATCTACGCCTTCTTGCTCGCGCGCAGTGCAAAGAGCCACTGAGGTCCTTAGAAGCGATTTTCCATGGTAGAACTTGGTCTTGAACTCGTCGTATTTGGCATGGGCACAGTGTTCGTGTTCCTGACTTTGCTCGTTTTTGTAACAGGCCTTATGTCGAGTCTGGTGCTAAGGTTTACGCCAGAGGCGCCCATCACTCCTCAGAGAAGACCCAGTGGACCTGAGGGTGCAACAGATCCAACAATACTGGCTGCGATCTCTGCAGCCGTAAAACGATATCGCCAAGATCATGGCAAATAATGCAGTGGGAAACCTGCTCGGTTAAGACGACTGCGACCCAAATCAACGAAGATGACCGGAGTGATCAATGAATGATCAAGCCACGGGCTCGTCGACAGAGACGAGCGCAAAACTAGGAATTACAGATGTGGTGTTGCGGGATGCGCATCAGTCGCTCTTCGCGACGCGACTTCGCCTGGACGACATGCTGCCGATTGCTGAAAAACTCGATCAGGTGGGTTTTTGGTCTCTTGAAAGCTGGGGCGGTGCGACCTTTGATGCTTGCATTCGCTACCTGGGGGAAGACCCTTGGGAGCGTATTCGAGAACTCAAAAAAGCGATGCCCAACACACCGCAGCAAATGTTGTTTCGGGGTCAAAACATTCTTGGCTATCGCCATTATGCGGACGACATTGTCGATAAATTTGTTGAGCGGGCTGCGGTCAACGGGGTGGATGTGTTTCGCATATTTGATGCGATGAATGATCCCCGTAACTTGGAGCGCGCGATCGCCGCTGTGCGTAAACAAGAAAAGCACGCGCAGGGCACGCTGAGCTACACGGTGAGCCCAGTCCACAACCTCGACGCTTGGCTGGATATGGCGGCTGAACTCGAGAGTATGGGCGCCGACAGTATCGCCATCAAAGATATGGCGGGGCTTCTCTCGCCTTATGACTGCTTTGATTTGGTTAGCGGTCTGAAGAAGCGGGTCGCGATTCCGATTCATATGCAGTGTCACGCCACGACTGGGATGTCGACGGCGACCTACCTGAAGGCGGTTGAGGCGGGAATCGATAATGTCGATACGGCGATCAGTTCGATGAGTCTCACCTACGGACATTCGCCCACAGAGACGATGGTAGCGATCCTCGCAGGAACAGGACGCGACACGGGCCTTGATCTTACCTTGCTTGAAGAGATTGCAGGCTATTTCCGTGAAGTGCGTAAGAAGTATGCAAAGTTCGAGGGGTCACTCAAGGGGATCGATTCCCGCATACTGGTCGCTCAGGTGCCTGGCGGCATGTTGACCAATCTCGAAAACCAGCTCCGTGAGCAGAACGCGGCTGACCGACTCGACGAGGTGCTTGAAGAAATTCCCCGCGTTCGAGAGGAGCTTGGGTACATCCCGCTCGTCACACCCACCTCACAAATTGTCGGTACCCAAGCCGTGATCAATGTGTTGGCCGGGGAGCGTTACGCCAGCATCACCAAAGAAACTCAAGGGGTCTTAAAAGGCGAGTACGGCGCGACGCCAGCATCGGTCGATGCGGACCTTCAGGCTCGAGTGCTCGATGGAGGCCAGGCGATCACGTGTCGCCCGGCGGATTTAATCGACCCCGAGTTCGACAAATTAAGCGCTGAGCTCGAAAGTCTGGGTAAGGAACGCACATTGCATTTCGGCGAGCACTTCGAGGATGACGTGCTCACCTATGCGCTTTTCCCTCAGGTTGGGCTTAAGTTCTTTGAGAATAGAAACAACCCTGATGCATTTGAACCGGTGCCAACAGGTGAGCCAGAAGCGGCCACCGCTGCGCCGGCGGCTACTGGAGGCACTGAGGTCTACACGGTGGGGGTTGCTGGTCAATCCTTTGTGGTGAGCGTCACCCCGGGCGCCGATCAACCCGTGATCATGCCAGCGGCTTCTGCGCCACAAGCTGCGCCGGCGCCGCAAGCTTCGGGCGTTGGGTTTGCGGCGCCCCTTGCGGGCAATGTGGTAAAAGTTTTGGTGAATGTTGGGGATTCGGTGGCCAGTGGCGATGTGGTGGTGATTCTTGAGGCCATGAAGATGGAAACCGAAGTGCGCGCCTCGAGCGCTGGTGTGGTGTCTGCGGTCCCGGTTCGGGAGGGGGATGCCGTGAAGGTTGGCGATACGCTCGTTAGGTTATAGACCTGTATGAACTCACTCATTGAACTGTGGCATAGCACGGGGCTCTATCAGATCCATTGGGATCAAGCCGCCATGATTGTGATTGGTTTGCTGTTGCTCTACTTGGCCATCGTTCGAGGATTTGAGCCGCTGCTTTTGGTGCCCATTGGCTTTGGTGGTGTGCTCGCGAATATCCCCGGCGTTGATATCGCGGTGGGTGACGGCATTTTGTATCAGTTGTATTCCATGGGTATAGGCTCCGGGCTCTTCCCGCTCCTGATCTTTATGGGTGTGGGCGCCATGACCGATTTTGGGCCGCTCCTAGCCAATCCCAGAACGCTCTTCTTGGGCGCTGCCGCGCAGTTTGGGATATTTGCTACGCTCCTGGGCGCACTTATGCTGACGGATATGGGCGTTTTCGACTTCACCATCGCCGAGGCAGCGGCTATTGGGATCATTGGCGGCGCTGATGGGCCGACGGCGATTTATGTCGCGGGGCAACTCGCGCCACAATTGCTTGGAGCGATTGCGGTGGCTGCCTACTCTTATATGGCGCTGGTGCCGCTGATCCAGCCGCCCATCATGCGTGCGCTCACCACCCAAGCTGAGCGCGAAATCGAAATGGTGCAGTTAAGAGAGGTCTCCCAGCGAGAGAAGATCCTCTTTCCTTTAATGTTGCTGTTGCTTGTTGCGCTCTTTGTGCCCAGCGCCGCGCCGCTGCTCGGCATGTTTTGCTTCGGCAACTTGATGCGCGAATGCGGTGTTGTGCAGCGCTTGAGTGACACCGCCCAGAATGCACTCATCAACATAGTCACAATATTTTTAGGTTTGGCTGTGGGCTCGAAGCTTTCTGCGGATCAATTTTTGGTGATGGACACGTTGGGCATTTTGCTCCTCGGAATGGTGGCCTTTTGTATTGGGACAGCGACGGGCGTTTTGATGGCGAAATTGATGAATGCAGTCAGCAAACAAAAAATTAATCCATTGATCGGTGCCGCAGGTGTGTCTGCCGTGCCTATGGCTGCGCGCGTTGCAAGCAAAATGGGTTTGGAAGCGAATCCGCATAATTTCTTATTGATGCATGCCATGGGACCGAATGTTGCGGGCGTGATAGGCTCTGCGATTGCCGCAGGGGTCTTGATCCAATTTGTGTCGACCATGTAGAGCAACTATTCGAAGAAAGCGAAGCGAGCGAAGATCTGAGCATGCCCGGAAGGGTGGCATCAAAGAGACACTCAAAACACCAATCCCTTTAACCAACCTGACTATTGACGAGAGGAACATCATGCAGGAATACCATCAGTTTTATAT
>CAYZUV010000259.1:0-3479 GCA_964481245.1 uncultured Pseudomonadales bacterium | reverse complement strand
CAGAGCCTAAAGATAAAGGACGGATTGTGTCGCGATTGGTGATGAAGTTTGGTGGGACCTCTGTCGCCACGACCGCACTGATGGACCGCATTGCTGATCGGGTACTCGCCCTCAAGCAAGCGGGCCATGAAGTGCTCTTGGTCGTGTCGGCGATGGGGCATGAGACTGATCGTTTGGTCGATCTTGCTGCACAGATCGATTACTCGGCGCTCGAGGGTCGACAAGAGTTGGATGTGCTGCTCGCTACCGGAGAACAAGTATCGATTTCGCTGCTCGCGTTAAGTCTTATGAAAAAAGGCGTACCCGCGCGTTCTTTCCAGGGGCATCAAATCGCAATTCACACGGATGCGGCCTACAGCCGTGCCCGCATCCTATCCATTGATACCGATCGTTTAGAGGCCGCTCTCAGTGATGGGATGGTGCCGGTTGTCGCCGGATTTCAGGGAGTGAGCCCAGATGGTCGAGTGACGACCTTGGGCCGAGGGGGGTCTGACACGACCGCTGTGGCCCTTGCTGCGGCGATGAAAGCCGACGAATGCCAGATTTTTACTGACGTTGAGGGGGTCTATACCACCGATCCGAGAGTCGTCGCCAGTGCGCGCCGGTTGGGACAGGTCACGTTCGAAGAAATGCTTGAACTGGCGAGTTCAGGGTCAAAGGTACTTCATTCTCGGGCGGTTGAATTGGCCAATAAATATGCGGTTCCACTTAGAGTGCTTTCCAGCTTCGTGGAAGGCCCTGGCACTCTGATTACTTCTGAGGAGACAATGATGATGGAAGCCCCTTTAATCTCCGGTGTTGCGTTTACGGCAGATGAAGCGAAGTTAACCATCCGCGGTGTGAAGGATCAGCCCGGGATCGCATCACGCATCTTGTCACCCATCAGCGAGGCAAACATCGAAGTCGACATGATTGTGCAGAATGTGGGTGCTGATCAGAGCACGGACTTCACATTCACGGTCGCGCAAGCGGATTTTGAACAAGCGCAACGATTGCTGAGGAAGATCTCAGAGGAAATTCAGGCTGGAGAGGTGCTGGGTGATGCTCAGATTGCCAAACTGTCGATTGTGGGTGTTGGCATGCGCAGCCATGCGGGCGTTGCCAGTCGCATGTTCGAAATCCTTGCAGCAGAGGGAATCAACATTCAGATGATCTCAACCTCGGAAATTAAAATCTCTGTCGTGATTGATGAAAAGTATCTTGAATTAGCCGCAAGGGCCTTACACGCGGGCTTTGAGTTGGAATCGAGTTCCGACTGAAATTAGCGGTTGACGGGGCATCTTTGGCCGGGGTCTTGGCTTTAGCGCCTAATTTCAGGGAAGTCTTGTCTGGCTGATGATGGATCGCTTCCCTCACCCTTTCATTGACTTGACTTAAACCCGATGCTCAATGCAGCGTTCTCACTGGGCTAGGCGAATGCATCGCCTCCAATGCCCGATGAAATCGCAAGGTGAGACTTGTATCACGTTTTAAGAGTGGCTAATCTACGTGAAGAATCAAGCAAAGCTGACGGTTTCCAAAGTTTTGCTATCTGCGAACCAAACACTCGCAAATAAGAAAAATAAAAAATAATAAAAACAATAAGTTGAGGCGAGGCAGTCTAACTACGACCGGAGGGTCGGGGAGGGGGTAGTGCTAATTCTCACGCGAAAAGTGGGTGAGACCTTGATGATTGGCGACGAGGTCGAAGTCACAGTGCTCAGTATGAAAGGGAATCAAATCCGCTTGGGTGTCAAAGCGCCCAGAGAAGTTGCCGTTCATCGAGAAGAAATCGCTAAGAAATTAACCAGCGAACCTGAAGCTGACTTCAGCTTTTCAGCGTCTTGAGCCGATTGAAATTGATTCTCTAGCCGGGTCGAGTGACCTGCTTGATCAGTGGCCAGAATCCTTTCACAAATTGCACGTCGCGGTGATACCCGTTATTGATCAATAGCTGATGGAACAGCGGTAGGCGATAAATAGGAACGGACTGCAGCAGATGATGTTCCAAATGAAAAGCAATCTGATGGGGCGCGATCAAAAGACGTTCCCACCAATGCGTTCGCAGCGTCCGAGTATTCAATCGAGCATCAGAACTGAAGCGATCGGGAACGGCCGCGTGTTCGGCCATCTGCCGCAAGCGGGTGCTCAGCATGTGCGTGGTCATAAATGCAATGAGCCAGAGCAAGAACAGTTCAGCGTGTCCAAGCAAAGTCAGCACAAGAAGCAGCGCAGCGTTGACAATAAGTCCTCCCCTTACCGTTTTCTGCGATTCCACATCGAGCTCGGGCAAACGTCTGATGGATCGACCAATGGACTTGAGGCGCCGCCAGCCGGTTTGACCAGACAAATCTCGCCATATCTTGCGATGAAAGCTGCTGCGAGTGACCGGGTAGTCAATGTAATTCCCCAGATCGGGGTCCGATTCTGTTCCCGCTAGCTCATGGTGCTTTCGATGAACACGCATATAGCCTGCTTTATTAGAAAACACCCAATACCCAGACAGCCAGCGTCCAACAAAGTCGTTAACCGCCTTGGATGGGTAGAAGGTGCCATGCCCAGTTTCGTGAACAATCACGCCGAGCGACAACTGGCGAGCGCCAAAGAGCAGCAAGGCCAGGCACCATGTCAGAGGATTCGACCAAACCGACACCAGATAGAAAGTTCCAATAATCAGTGTCCAGTCGTAGGCAACAAACAGGGACGCACGCCAACTACTTCGACGAGTCACTTGTGCCAATTCGTCTTTGGTAATGAATTCCATAGCAGGATTATAGGCGCTTTCAGCGGACCCGCACCAGAACGCGCGGGCACGCCATCGCTTGTTTTTGATCAGCGCCAACGTCCGATTGAGAGGCAAGCGGTGAGGCAGTCCTTCGCGGTAGATGATCCATCGCGGGTGTATACATCGGCTAGCATCACGCAGGGCGTTATGCGTTGTCGCGCGCATGAGCCGTTCAAGGGAAGGCTTGGCCTATGAGCAAAAGGATGCCTCGAATCGCCATTATCGGTGCAGGTATTTCGGGACTCACCTGTGCGTATCGCCTCAGTCGCGATTTTGAGGTCACGCTTTTTGAACAAAACAACTACCTTGGGGGCCACACGCATACCCACGATGTCAGCATTGAGGGTGAGCGTTTGGCTGTAGATACAGGTTTTATCGTCTTTAATGACCGAACTTACCCGCGTTTTCGAGCGCTACTCGCAGAACTCGAGTGTGAATCGCAAGTCACTGAAATGAGTTTTAGTCTTCGCCGGGGCACCCTTGAATACAACGGACATAATCTGAACACGCTGTTTGCACAGAGGCGAAACCTGCTAAGTCCTGCCTTCTGGCGGATGATTCTGGATATCTTAAAGTTCAACCGGCTTGCTAAGGCAGTGCCCGCGAGCGATACGACAACCCTTGGCCAGTTCCTTCATGACCACGCATTCGGTGAGACGTTCAGGCATCACTACATTCTGCCGATGGCGGCGGCTATTTGGTCGACTGGAGATCG
>CAYZUV010000258.1:0-3480 GCA_964481245.1 uncultured Pseudomonadales bacterium | reverse complement strand
TCTAGGACTTCGATCTTCTCAAACCGCGCAAGGATTTCCTCCCACAGAACTCGAAGCTGTAATTCGGCTAATCGATTGCCCATACACCGATGGATACCAAATCCAAAAGAGAGATGCTGGCGCGCATTTTTCCGCTCGATATCCAGTGCATCAGCATTTTCAAATACGGCTGAGTCTCGGTTGCCCGAGGCGTACCACATCAGCATTTGATCGCCCGCTTTGATGGCTTTACCGCCCACTTCGCAATCAACGTTGGCCGTGCGGCGCATGTAGGCGAGGGGGGTTTGCCAGCGAATCACCTCTGCAACCATGTTGGGGATAAGCTCAGGATGATTGATCAACTTATCGTATTGCTCGGGGAACTGATTGAGCGCATAAACACTGCCGCTCATGGTGTTGCGCGTCGTATCGTTGCCCCCCACGATCAACAGCAGCAAGTTTCCCAGGTACTGAAACGGTGGCATATCTTTCGTATCCTCCCCATGCGCGAGCATGGAGACCAAGTCGTCTCCAGGATTCTTTAGTCGTTCTTCTTTCAAGCGCATGAAATACGTCAGGCATTCGAGCAATTCCTCTCGGCGCTGCTCGATCGACTCGATGATCCCCCCTGGTTGAGGAATTGCGAAGGTAATATCAGACCATCGAGTCAATTTGCGCCGATCTTCGAAGGGAAAGTCGAACAGCGTTGCCAGCATCATCGTTGTCAATTCAATAGAGACTGTATCCACCCAATCGAAGGGCTCATCCTCGGGCAAACTGTCGAGCACCGATATGGTTCGCGCCCGGATGAGCGGTTCGAGATTGGCGAGGTTCCTCGGTGCGACGACCCCCGTCACCGTTTTTCGTTGTGCATCGTGCACGGGTGGGTCCATCGCGATAAACGTTGAAATATCGAGCGCGCCCTCTGGCAAAGGCGTCCCCACGGGAAACCCTAGGGTGATCCCATTCGCAGAACTAAAGGTTTGCCAATCAACATCGACTTGCTTGATATGTTCGTAACGGGTCAGCGACCAGAAGCGTCCAGCCATTTCGGTTTCGTTGAAATGGACCGGGTCTTCGGCTCTCAGACGCTCGAAGTACTCCTGCCACCTGTTTTCGTTAAAGATGCGCGGGTTTACCGGGATGATGTCTTCAATCGGTACATCATAGGCCGAGGGCAAGGGCGCTTTGTTCTCAACCCCAGCAGCCGAAGGCATCACGCGTTCGGGCGCATCAGATCCAGGCTTGGTAATGGTTTCACTCATGTCATGTTCCTTGTGTCTGTTCCCCAACCTATCTGTGATGAGGTGCTTACCCTCGATTCTTGTGTTCGCCGGCCCCAGGCGGCCTGTCCACCGCTCTTCGACTTCTACGTCTGAGACTGAGAATCGGCGCTGAGCCCCTCTGGCACGCATCACCGATACCTACCCATCAGGGTCATCTGCTAGACGCGGGTCAACCGAGCGCATTGACTCAGGATGCCACCGCGACCACGCCAAAACCATTTTCAGAGAACATCAACTTTGGTCTGCTGCCCATTGCGTCTCACGCCCTTCGCTTAGCAGGCAGTTTCACTCTGAAGAGGCCGCCGACGCGAAGACAATTCCTTTAAGTTGTTACTCACTGGTTTACACGGATTGACCTTACATAGCCAAAGCGGACCACCTCAACCATCAAAGAGCGCTCTCGAACGCAAATGGAGCGAGAGCGGAGCAACCCGCTCTATTTTTTGGTTTTGAATCTATCAACCGATGAGGCGTTTTGAGTTCAAACTAGCTCTCATTCGGCTAATCGACCGATCAAGCCTACGACATTGAGCCAATCGATAGAAGCGGCTCAGTCGATGCCCAAAGTTCAAACGCACGATGGGACGTGCTCACAAAACCAAACGCCAGAGCCCAACAGACACCGGATTCGTTTCTTGTGCCGCCAAGCTCGAGCCTGGAACTACTCTCAACTTGAGTACAAATTTGTCGAAAGGCTTCAAAGGCACCTTCCTTTGGCTCGACCTTCCTTCGAAAAAGCTTGCTTTACCCTCACGCAATTTGCATAAAATCAATCCATCGGTTCGAAGAGCGTACCCGAATAGGGGGACTAAGCGCGCCGTCGAGCGCACTCGCTGGTCACACATGCCAGCGACTAAGAGGAAAAGAAGATAGAGAGAGCGGACATGCTAGCGATTGCATACAAAGAATTCCTGGGTAACAGCCCACTCTGGTTTAAAAACGTGATTCTCGCGTTCTTGGTGTTGTGCTGGCCTCTCAAAATCATCGTTGGCACGACCATTTTGGGTTGGCTCTTCATCGCCATGTTCATCTTAACGCTGGCCATGGCACTGAAGTGTTATCCCCTTCAGAGTGGAGGCATCGTCGCCCTTGCCATCCTTGCGCTTGGTCTCACGACACCCGACACCGTCTGGTACGAGATCCAGCAGAACCTCCCCGTGTTGGCACTGCTGATTTTCATGGTGAGTTTCATTTATTTCATGAAGCCCCTGCTCAGCTTTATCTTCGCGCGCATCATTGTGGGGGTGCGCAATAAAATCGCGCTGGCGTTTCTGTTCTCATTTATGGCGGCTTTTCTCTCCGCCTTTCTCGACGCCCTTACCGTCACAGCCGTATTGATTGCCGTCTTCGTTGCCCTGTATGGGGTCTACGAAAAAATTCACTCATCTCAAACCGCAGACTACAACCAGGATAACGTGCCTGATTCCCAGGAGATGGGTAAAGACGTCCTCGAAGATTTCAGAAGCTTTATTCGCAGCCTGGTCATGCATGGGGCAGTGGGTACGGCACTCGGCGGTGTCACCACCATGGTAGGGGAACCCCAGAACCTACTCATAGCTGAAAAAATGGGTTGGGAATTCATGCATTTCGTTGAGGCAATGGCGCACGTCACCGTTCCCGCGGTGATCGCCGGCTTTCTAACCTGCGTGCTGCTCGAAGTGTTCGGTTGGTTTGGTTATGGCACCAAACTCGACAACAACGTCCGTAAGATTCTAAAGGCTTACGTCGCGGAGGAAGATGCTAAGCGAACCCAGCGAGACATCTACGGCTTGTGGGTACAGGCGATTTCAGGCGTGTTACTCATCATCGGACTGGGCCTTCATATTATGGAAGTTGGCCTCATTGGTCTTTCGCTTCTGGTGCTCGTCACCGCACTGACAGGAATCAATGAAGAACATCGCATTGGCCACGCCTTTGAAGAATCCCTTCCTTTTGTCTCGCTGCTTTGCATCTTTTTTGTCGTGGTCGGCATGATCCATGACTTACATCTATTTTCGCCTGTGATCCATTGGGTCCTTGAACTACCCTGGGAAATCCAACCCGGTGCATTTTTCCTTGCGAACGGCGTGCTATCCGCCATTTCTGACAATGTGTTTGTTGCGACGGTTTACATTAATGAGGTCAGGGCCGCTTTTGATGCGGGCGAGATCACAGCAGAGCACCTTGAAATCTTGGCGGTCAGCATCAACACGGGCACCAACCTGCCCTCGGTTGC
>CAYZUV010000257.1:0-3497 GCA_964481245.1 uncultured Pseudomonadales bacterium | reverse complement strand
GGATATTGGCGAGCACGACATCATGATTGGATGTATCAAGTTCACCCACTTGAGCAACCGTTAGACGCTCATCCACGCAATTCATCACTGCGTTCTCCCGGGTAGCTTGAACCGCTTGGGGGTCGATATCGACCGCTGACACCGAACTCGCCCCAAGAAGAAGTGCCGCGATTCCTAAAATACCCGAGCCACACCCGTAATCTAAAATTCGCAAGCCTTTTAACTCGGTGCAATCCAGCCAACGTAACATCATCGCTGTCGTGGCGTGCGTGCCCGTGCCAAATGCCAGCCCGGGGTCCAGTGTCAGGACCACTTCGGCCCCAGCAGGCGGGTCATACGCGGTCGGCACGACCCACAACCTTTTCCCAAACGGCATGGGTGTGAATTGATCAAGCCACTCCCTCTCCCAAGCTCGTTCGACAAGGGTTTCTATGTGAACTTGACCACCCACCTCAGCGCTGAGGGTCTCCACGACTTGCGAGAGATCGATGTCCTGTTCAAAGAGCGCTGACAATTCTGAGTGCGCCCAGAGTGGGTGCTCGCCCAGTGGCGGCTCAAAGATTGGATCATCTACGGAATCTGTGAGTGTCACAGAGACTGCGCCAAGATCCCAGAGCATGGATTCCACAGCGTCTGCCTGCGCTGCCGTGACTTCAAGCGAGAGCTTGTTCCAAGCCATGTCTTATCTCCTCTTTCACTCAACAGCCCATCTCACCCACCTCGGTAACCCCTCATGCTCCGCGTCCTAAACTGTTTCCACGTTGACTCCGGGGTGGCTCCTCTGACTCACTTCGCAGAAGCAAGCGGCGCACCTTACTGAACTGTCCCTGGGTTTCGCCGAAGCAACCTGCGCATCCTGCATGGGGGTTTGCCCAAACAGTCTAGTCCGCCAAAAACACGCGCAAGGCCAAGTGATAACCGTCAACGCCTAACCCAGAAATCACTGATCGAGCGACATCGGACAAGTAGGAGTGATGCCTGAATGACTCTCGGACAAAAACATTGGATAAATGCACTTCTATGAACGGGATAGAGACCCCAACAAGCGCATCACGAAGCGCGATGCTGGTGTGAGTGAAGGCACCGGGATTAAAAATGATCGCTTCGTGATGCCCGCGGGCTGCGTGAATGGCATCGATCAAAACGTGTTCAGCATTGGACTGCAAACACGTCAGCGAAGCGCCCTTCAGCTCAGCCGCTTTCATTAGCCCAGCCTCGATCTGATCCAAGGTAGTGGTTCCGTAAACGTCGGGTTCTCGTGTACCCAAGAGATTTAGATTGGGTCCATTGAGCAGCAAGATGTTGTGTCCTGGCATGAAATTCTTCCTAAAACCCGTCGATCCGTCTAAGTGCCCGTCAACGGGTGATGTAAAACCCTGGTGGGTCTAATTTTGCCAACGCTTTTGGCTGTTGGTTCGGCCACGCTGGGCTGTATCAGTCTCCTTGCGACCAACGCCAATCTATCCACGATAGCCTTTACCAAGGTGTTGGCTAGAAGACATGCTAGCGACTTCTAACCGCTCGCTGATGCGGTCTCACATGAGGCGGTTATTGGCTGTGCGCGCTGTCATTCCGCTATCCTGCGAATTCCCTATAGACCATTCATCGGGATCGATCAGCCACTGAAATCAATCGTTTCTGGGGTGGGTAACAATAGCCCTGTTTCGCACACCCCTGGTAGGTCACCTCAAAGCCTCCACTTGGAACCAGGCGTTCCTGAGCTTGAAGGTATGATTGCTCCATCGGTTTGCCTAACGCCAATTCAATGTCTATGGGTGCTTCAAGCACATAAACATCGCCAAAGTATGGATCTCGCTCTAAACGCCCTTCAGGTAGCGGCAAAGAAATTGATTCGCCATCAGAAGCGTTGAGTAAAAACCGATCCCGATAAAGATAGTAGCCATCCTTCACCTGCCACCTGAGTCCCAGACGACCTTCCTGCCACCAAAAGTCAAAGGGGAACGCTTCGTCCACTGGCAGGATGGTGATTGGCTCGAAAAAAGCCTGGTCGCCCTGGGCCAGAGTCCCTTTAGTTTCAGACAGAAAGATCGGGCGCGCTCGGCTGATCGCCTCGGCCGAGGGGTTGATGGATTCTTTTGCTTGGTTCTCTCCGAGAGACGCATCGGTGTCTGAGAAATGGAGCGACGCATCGGACGCCGACTCATCCCAACCTCTCGTAAGCAAAGCACCCAGACCAATTGAAACTATCGCGGTCAGCCCCAATACTATATGTAACGGTTTATTCACATCCATGCGCCTGAGAGAACCCCTCGAGCACTCAATCTGCGGCGTGCCGTAGCAACCGCCCCAAAAAGAGTTTCTTAACCCTTCATGTTTCGTCAGTTTAACAGTTTTGTGGCAAACCAAAGCAGGGAAGCGCGACGAGTAGCCCCTGCGTGGACTTGGGTTTTGTGGCTGCTTACCCTCATTCTGGTTGCAAGCTGTGCGGCGCCACTCGCACCGCCAACCACCACCTCCCCAATCAAACCTATCCAGCCAACGCCGCAATCTTCGATCAAGGAGAGTATGTCCTCGATCGAGATTCGGCGGTTGCTCATGCTCGCAGAGGATGCGATGCAACGAGACGCTTTGACTGAACCAGAAAACGACAACGCCCTTTCTTACTACCGGGCTGTCCTCACGATCGACCCAGACAACGAGGACGCCAAGGACGGAATTCATCGGATCGTTGAGCGATACTTAGAGTGGGCGCTGAGCGAGATTGATTCGATGGCATTCGCCAAGGCCAGTCAATGGCTCGAGAGGGCTGCGCTCGCAAACCCCAAAGCGCCTTCAATCTTCGCAGTTGCTGAACGATTAGAACTGAAACGCAGACTGGCCAGACGAACCATCGTTCTTCCTGATTGGGTGACCAGTTCGACCTTATTGCCCAATCACGACGACGCACTGATGCGCGCGGTTGCGTCGTTTTTCAAGGACATTGCCGGGAGCGTCCAACAGCATCAAGCCAAGGTCATTATTTACGCCGCTAGCGATGAGGAAGGCCGCTGGATATATCAGTCGGTCAATCAACAGATGACCGAGAGACTGCGGGCCACATTGCAAATAGACATCCCCGCGAGAATCGACTTGGTATTTAATTCGGAAAATACCGATCCAAAGAAGGAAGGGCACCTGTGAAAGAACGACTCAGTATGTGGTTGACGCGATCAAGTGAGCGCTTGGAGACCGGCACGATCACGGCGCCACCTCTCAAAGGAATGAGCTACGCGCTCGGTCTTATTCTTATGGCTTTACTACCAGTTGGCTTTTATTTCAATCAGACCCCCGAACGATTCAATATGGCTGACATCGATCAAGCACTCACTCGAGAGCAGATGCGGCCTGTGGTGGGCACGCGCAGCGTCGCCACCCTCTCTAGACTCATGTCATCCCTCCTTGAGAAGCCCGGGGGTTACTTGAGCAATGACGTCATGCCCCCCAGCTCAATGATGGACAACGTACCCAATTGGGAATTCGGTGTGTTGGTGCAATGT
>CAYZUV010000256.1:0-3505 GCA_964481245.1 uncultured Pseudomonadales bacterium | reverse complement strand
GCACCCGCATTCATCGCTTCAAGCGTTGCTCGGTTAGGCACTTCGCCGGCTTCACTGCGCATGTCTCGAACCCGCCATTCACCAGATGCTGCTCGATCGATCAGTGAGAGCGTGACAAAGTCGCTGCTGAGTTCGGTCATTAAGAGATATGACGTGGCGCCGTCAAAGCGTAACTGGGTCTCAAAAACATGTTGCCGAATCTGAGGTTGGGCAAGTGTTTGAAGACGCGCAAGTACGCCTTGCGGGAGGTCAAGATCTTGAGGGTAACGCACGAGCTGTTGTTCCCAATCGAGATAAGAGGGCGTGCTCCGATAGGGCGGATGACGGATGTACTCGGCGAGGTCCGGATTGGTCTCGGCAAATTGTTTGATGAGGTCTTCCCGAAGCATCCAGGCGGGCCGCCCCAAAGCCGCTTGGGCATAACGAAAGTCAAACTGACGCCAATCAAACCCTTGGTCTTCGATTCTGCTGATCTGACTTGATAGTGAGACCTTCCGAAAATCCAGAAAGGGAGAATTAGCCAGTAATGCAATGCCGAGCACTGCAAAAAGACCGTACTCGTTCACCTTTCCCATCCAGTCGCGCCAGCGCGAGCGCGCTCTGGCGATTCCACCCGTATACCCGAGCGTGAAGACGGAGAGTACAGTCCAGAGCGTCATGGCCCAGCAGCGTTCAACGGTCCAGCCGTACTGCTCAACCCGGAGGACTAACCCATAAAAGCCGAGTGCACAAAGTATCGGAAGCGCGAGGATACCTGCCATAGTGAGGTTGTGGAGCCACTGGGTGGTGTGTGCCGCCACGCCCTCTGGCTGGCTCATTACGGTGCCCAGCAAGATGATGGCTGTGAGCGCGAGGAGTAGTGATGTGCCATTACCCGTCGCCCAGAGCGGCTCGAGGCCGGTAAATGGCAGAGCGGAGATAAATGTGAGCGCAATGACCACTGCAATCGGCAGGAGCAGGCGCGCGAGGCTGGTCGCCAGACGAGGGATTGATTCGATCACGACAGAGAGTCGTCTCATCGATGTCACCCCAGTTGCAATCGCGCATGCGCCGCACACCGCGATGAAGAGTTCATGCGAGAAGAGGTCGCGGAAGAAACTAATGCCAATAACGTCGAATAAAACGGACCAAAGGGACAAGACGATGACGAGTGCTACGCAGAGGGCTCCCGTGAGGGCCGCAATGATGACATTTCGCCAGGTCGCGGCGAGCAACCGCGGATAGTGGAATTGAGAATCTGTGAGCCAGACTTCGAGCATGACAAGCAGGATGAAACTGGCAAGGAGCATTGAAGCCACATGACTTGCGATGATTGCCTCGGAATAAATGTCGTTAAATGGGGTGACCTGCCAGCCGATGTAAGCTGAGAAAGGTAGTAGTAAGAGGGAGGCCACCGTTGTTTTCCAGAGCACATCGTGAAGTGGGGCGCGGTCGACCAAGAAGACAAAGCCGATGGGCCATGCGGTGACGAATGTCAAAATCGGTAAAAAATAAGTTGGCGTCTGACTAGGCCATGCACCCAGTTCGTCAAGCCGGTATAAGGCGTAGTAGAGCAGCCCCTGCACACAGGCGATGAGCAATGTGAGCGGTGAGGGCATGAGAGATCCTGTCGATGATTGGGCGCTATGCCAGCACTATACTGAAGTGGAAAACGCGAGCATAGGTGCAACCTATCTGATTGGGAGTGGGCAAGCCGAAAACCATCGCTCGCAGGGTAAGCGGCGCTTTGAATCATGGCCCAACTTCACTGCCGACTTTTTTTTGTCCCGCAGGTCGTTATTTGGTTTGCTCGGTGGCGCTATGCGCCGCTGAACCACGAGGGTATGCTTGGTCCAGAGCTGAAACTGAGCGGTTGACAGGCTCAATTGCTGAGCAGCAAAAAGAAAGCGCGGCTTGACGCCGAGTTAGGAATGTTTGGGGACCACGACATGAGTAAAGAAGAGTTCGATGATATCGGCGGACATATCGCCAAAGAAACGGATAGCTACACCGTCAAAGACAATTATGTCGGTGATCATCTCGTCTTGAGCAGCAGTCACTTGTTTCCAGAAAAACAAACCAATGGTCACAAACATACATTGCAGGATGAAATCTTCTTCTTCACTCAAGGGACGGGTGAAATGTATCTTAGGCACCCTGATGAGGGGCAAGGCGAGAAAGAAGAAGTCATTACTGTGAGTCCTCAAGATATAGTCACCGTTCATGCTGGGGTGTTCCATCGTGTGATGAATAAAGGGAAAACCAAGTTGAAGTACCTTCGGGTGATGAACCGACCAAATTGATCGATTCGAGTCGCGGTGCCAAGGTTGATGATGCAGTCAAAGCGGATGGGTGGGTTCTTACTAACAAAGGCTGAAAACCCAAGGTACGCGAGATCGGCCCCCTTGCACGATATTGAGGGTGGGTTGCTTGAGGATGCGCCCCGCTGCCGCAATGGAATCGAATCAACGTTTTCGGAACTGCAGTGATCAACGTATGAAAGCATGGCATTTTTTGGGTACAGGCCAGCCGCTCAAGCCTGTAGACATTCCGGTGCCCGTCGCTGGACCCGGCCAGGTTCTGCTCCAAGTGGGTGGTTGCGGTCTGTGTCACACAGATGTGGGTGTTCTGGAGGACGAGGGGTGGCTTTCAACATCAGTCAAACTCCCGATCGTCATGGGGCACGAAGTTGCAGGGACGATCACCGCTCTGGGCCCAGAAGTCGCTGATTGGCAAATTGGCGATCGTGTTGGGGTCTGCCCATCCATGGCGGTGGGTGCCCCGGGATTTAGTTACGACGGTGGCTTTGCTGAATACATGTTGGCGGTAGCGGATACGCTGGTGCCCATCCCTGATTCCGTGAGTTTCGCTGCGGGTGCAGCAGCCACCGATGCAGGGATGACATCTCACCACGCCATGGTGGCTAGCGGAGGTCTCCAGTCTGGCATGAAAGTGGGCGTCATCGGATATGGAGGGCTCGGTCAGATCGGGTCTCGCATCGCCGTCTTAAAGGGCGCTGACGTCTTCTTAGCTGAGATCGATGAATCGGTTTGGAACCTCGCGAGAGAACAGGGTGTCAAAGAGATCTCGAACTCCGTCCTTGATTTCGTCAATGAGGACCTTGATCTGATTGTGGACTATGCAGGATTTGGCGTAACCACTGCCGAGGCGATTGAGGCAGTGCGAGTCGGAGGAACGGTGGTCCAGGTAGGTATGGGTAAGCTTGAGGCAACGATTTCTACCAAAGCCATGATTCTGAAACGTGTGACGCTTAAAGGCTCTAATGGGGGTGATAAGCGCGACATTGAATCGATTTACTCGATGATGGCTGTCGGCGACCTTGTGCCTGCGATCTCTGAGATCCCTCTTGATCGGCTGGATGAGGGTTTGGGGCAACTTGCTCGAGGCGAAGTGACTGGCCGACTGGTCGCGAATCCTTCCCAGTAAAGGAATCGCTCTGAATGCTGAGCGAATCGATTCGCTACGCTGGCGCACCCCTTCCTTTAAGAGCCCCTTTAAGAGCCCC
>CAYZUV010000255.1:0-3515 GCA_964481245.1 uncultured Pseudomonadales bacterium | reverse complement strand
CGTCTAGCGGACAAATGACAACCTCTCGCAGTTGCGTACTCCATCGCTGAATCCAAGAGTGAACCGTGCCGTCTCGCAGGTTCAACTTTGTGTTGACCGGGAAAAAATCAACGCTAATACGAAACTGATCTTTAGCTAGGAAATACTTTGTCATGGAGAGGAGCGGCGCTTTTAGTGGGGGATCCGAACAGCTGCTAATGAAGAGCTCGATACGGAATCCTGACTCTTCGCTGCTTGAAAAGGATTCCGTTGTACTTGAAGGACACCGCGTTCGCTGAATGGATTGTTCGATCTCGAGCACGTGATTGAGATCTGGCGGGCCGCCTGATTTGCTGTGTTCAAGCTGTAATGCTGTCCGCCCCTCCGCACTTATCGGGGATTCGAATCGACTCAGTTTGAGCGCTGTGCTTGTGAACGCCTCAACCTCTTGCCATCCCTCAGGAATCGGTGCGCGAATTTCATAATGCGCCGATGGTCGGTAGTGAGTGCAGCTACTGACCAGGAATAGAGCGATGAGAGGCAAGAGGCGAGGCCAATCTCCCGGGTTATGCAAGCGGCCGAAGGCACGGCCGGTAGGAATGCAACGTTGATGAGTCGTCTGCGTCCGCCTAGAGCTCGGCATCGGGTGGTGCAAGCGTGAGCTCGTATTCAGTGATGTCCTCGTCTCTGAGACACGTAATGCGAACGGTATCTCCGGGCTGATGATTTTCCAGCAGCGACAGCATGGAATCCTCGTCCGTAACAGGCTCGCCATCGATGGCGATGATGATGTCGCCTAGATGAATATTTCCGCGGATGTCTTCACGCACGCCGATGAGCCCTGCCTTTGCCGCGGGTAGTCCGGGTTTAACAGCAAAGATGACGACGCCTTTGATCTTCAACCGGCTGGCCCAAGAATCAGAGAGCGTCTCAATACCTAGGATAGGCCTGTAGAGTCGGCCGTATTTTTGCAACTGAGGAATGATGCTCTTTACAGTGGCGACCGGAATCGCAAAACCGATGCCTGCACTGGCACCGGATGGACTGAAGATGGCGGTGTTAACACCGATCAGCTCACCTCTTGAATTGAGTAGAGGCCCCCCCGAATTCCCAGGGTTGATGGCCGCGTCCGTTTGAATGACGCCGGAAATAGTCCGGTTGTTCATGGACTTAATTTCTCGACCAAGTGCGCTGACAACCCCGACGGTGAGCGTGGTATCAAGCGCGAAGGGATTGCCAATCGCTAGCACTTTGCGTCCAACAGCCAACGTGCTCGAGTCGCCCAAAGGTAGAGCGACCAGCTCTTCATCTGGCGCGTCGATTTTTAGTAGCGCGATATCCTTTTCTGGAGTAGCGCCCACGACCTCGGCCTCGTAGCTATTGCCCGATTGCAGCGTAATTGTGATTTTATTGGCGCCATAGACGACGTGAAAATTAGTAACGATCAGTCCGCTTGGATCCCAGACAAAGCCTGTGCCAGAGCCTTTGGGTATCTCCATGACATTGAGTGAGAACCGACGCCGGCGCAGTTGAGTGTTGGTGACAAACACCACCGAGGGGCTGGAAGCCTCGAAGACGCTGATGTTGTTCGCCTCATCGTTGGTGAGATCGATCAGTGGTGGCAAGTCTTCGGCAAGTGCCTCGCTTGCGACGGGAACGTCCCTTGCGTCAGCGAAATAATAAAGGAGCGCAGCCAGCGCGATAACGGCGAGGCCAGTGAGTGAACGCAGCATGATGTGGTCCTTATTGATCCAGCGATTTAACCTGAGCGATAGGCTTACTGACATCAATAAAGCGGTTGAGTTCAACGAGGTCTTGTTCGTTCAAACTACCAATGAGTTGTTTGAGCTTGAGCGTATTCTTAATGTATTGATACCGCGCACTGGCGAACTGAAATTCTGAGAGATAGAGCCGCTGCTGAGCGAGTAACACATCAACGATGTTACGGGTGCCTACTTCATACCCTGTCTGAGTCGCCGCAAGTGCGGAGCGGCTTGATTCGATTCCCTGCAAACGAGCTTTCACTCTCGCGACGTCGGTATTAATGGCGGAGAAGAGTGCGCGGGTATTTTCTGCAACTTGGCGTTCAACCAAATCAAGCGAGTTTTGCGCTTCATCGAGTTGATATCGAGCCTGCTTGACGCCTGATCGAGTGGCGCCTCCCGTGAAAATCGGAATGCTCAGATTCACTGAGTAGATCTCCGATTCCACTTCAGGAAGAGAAAAGACGGTGTTATCGGTGCGTTGATTAGCCCAGGACACTTGAGCATCGACTGTAGGCAAGTGTCTGGATCGATTGATTTTGACCTGCTTCTCTGCTGCTTGTCGTGCTGCTCTCGCTTGAAGCACGTTAGGGTTGCCGGTAAGCGCGGCACTCACCCATGCATCTTCGTTTGCAGGTTCTGGCGTCCGAACAGGGAAGGCCTCTGTGAGTGCATAGATTTCGTCAAAGGCTCGGCCTGTCAGTCGAACAAGGGGTTCGAAGCTTCGGGTTTGGGCGCCTTCAGCTTCGATCACGTTCACGGTTGCTGAGTCAAAGCCGGCTTTTGATTCTAATACGTCGGTAATCGCCACCAGACCCACGTCAAACCGTTGCTGAACCTGTTCGAGTTGTCTTTTGACCGCATTTTGCTCCGCCATGGCTGCATTCAGGCCGTCTTGGCGCTCGAGTATTGTGAAATAGGTTTCTGCAACTCGAACGATGAGTGCGAGTTCCTCTCCACCCAACAGGGCGCCAGCCTGTGCTTTGATCGCTTTGGCTTGCTGATATTGGTACCAGCGATCCAATCGAAAAAGGGGTTGGTTCATGCCGGCTTGCATGGTTTTTGTTGGAAAGCTTGAACTTGGGGCAATGGCTTCCGGGACGCCCGGGTAGGAACGCGAGGTTTCTGAATAGCCACCGGAAACCACGACGCTAGGCAATAGGCCAGCGCGTGTTTGTGGCACGATCTCGCCGCGAGCAAGGAAGGCTGCCTCTGCGGCACCAATCTGTGGATCATTTTGGGTCGCGAGTCTGTAAACGCCCGCCAGATCAGTGCTTTCGGCCTGGGCTGTCATCGAGAAAACAAAAAAGACGAGGAGGACCAATCGCGTCCGCATGGCGTTTATTTCCTTGAAATTAGTCTAAAACCACTTCGATCGTCATCATACGAGAGTATACGAAGCAGCGCCCACAATCTGTTTCCTTGCGGGGGGACGTACTTTACGCCCATCGCGAGTTGAGCGCCAGTTTTGGCGTCAAGATGAGAACAGGTAGTCAGCGCTTGGATCGCAGCGGAAGACGCGATTAGTTCGCCTTGATTTGGGCCGAATTTAGTCTAGATAAACTTTAGGTGGATCAAGGGGCGTGATGAGAGGCTGTATTGAGCGAGCGACGGCTAGGCATCGAGCTTCAAAAAACGGCGCCGCAACGATTTGAAGGCCGATGGGTAATCCCTTCTCATCCTTAGCGATTGGCATGCTGAGCCCCGGCCAGCCGGTAAGGTTGAAGGCTTGGGTGTAGAGATAATCGAAGGGGTTCTCTTCCTCATCGTGGG
>CAYZUV010000254.1:0-3551 GCA_964481245.1 uncultured Pseudomonadales bacterium | reverse complement strand
AATCAGCAAGGATGGCCTCGCCGAGGGGGCGCACGTCGGGCGCTGCGCGGTTGGTAAGTAGGATGAGCGTGAGGTTGGATTCAGGGAAGTGAGCGAGAAAGTGCCTGAATCCGCTGGTGCTGCCGCTGTGGTGATACCGAATTCGTCCTGCGAATTGGTCAATCCGCCAACCAAACCCGTAATCCTCAAGTGCCGGCTCGTGCATGGCGCTGAAGAGGGCGGGCGAAATTAAGCGTTGACCAAAGCCCATCAGGTGCCAAGTTGTTAAATCCGTGAGGGACGAATATACCCCACCATCCCCCAATACCGCGCTGTAGGGGGACTGATCTCGTTCTTCAATCACGTCCTGTTTGATGGTGTAACCCAGGGCGCGATGGTTAACGGCATTGATTCCATCGACCAGTGCGACGGTCTGGTCCAGTCCGCTGGGTGTAAAAATACGGTCAGCTAAGAACGTTTGGAAAGGTGTCTTGGCGATGGCTTCGACGATTTGAGCCAGAACCGCAT
The DNA here is from genome assembly GCA_964481245.1 of uncultured Pseudomonadales bacterium. GTDB lineage: Bacteria > Pseudomonadota > Gammaproteobacteria > Pseudomonadales > Azotimanducaceae > UBA9926. The sequence continues at coordinate 3,044 of CAYZUV010000254.1, read as the reverse complement.
AACCTGAGTTACTGTAGTGGTATTGGCTGCCAGGTTCGAAATCGAGCGCGGGTTGGTTGATGAGTAAATCAAGAACAGCCTGATCTCGAACCCGAGGCGTTTGGGTCTCTGGCACCAGCGGTTCATAATCTGGGAGCCCTGACTGGTGCTGCAACAGATGGCGGATAGAGATTGCGTTCGCGTAAGGCGGGAAGTCAGGAAATACCTCTGATAGCCTCGTTTCGAGTGATAACCGGCCTTCGTCGACGAGAATCAGCACAGCAAGCGCAGTGAAGTGCTTGGTGATTGAGGCCAATCGAAAGTTGGTGTCCGAATCAATGGGGGTCCTCGCATCAACACGGGCAACGCCCAAGGTTCGTTCCAACACGACATCACGCCCTAGGATGATGCGAATCGCGACGCCAGGGCGCTCTCCGGCATAAGCAGAAAGGCGTTCATCGACGCGCTCGTTGAAGGTGGGTGGCGCACAGGCAGCCAAGGCGAGTAGGCCCGTCGCAAAAAAGAGGCTACGAATCATCAGAGGCGCTCCGGTTTAAAGGATTCGATCGGATGTCCATGGTAGCTCGCCTCGAAAGACCGTGGCCACGGGGCCGGTCAGGGAGTACAGATTCTCATCAAGCCGTTGGACCTCCACAGCCCCGCCGGGCATGTCCACCCATGTGGGCTGCTTGAGATTGAACGCCTGCTCGGCGCTTACCGTCTTCGCCCAAGCGAATACAGACGCGAGGGCCCCCGTACCGCAGGCCCTCGTAAGTCCCACTGAGCGCTCGAAGGTCGCAATCGAGAGATGGTTTGGGCCCTGGATCTTGGCCAAGGTGACGTTAACGCTCTCGGGAAAGCATGCGTCCGCCTGGATGCTGGGCGCCCATTCACAAAGGTCCGTCAACCCAAGATCGTCGCTGAAGAATATAACGTGCGGATTGCCGACAAACACCCCCACACCGCAACTGAACGGCCCCCAAGCTATCTGCGCAATTGTGTGCTGCTGTGGCAGAAAGTCAGGCGATCGCAGATCGATGCGAACTGCGCCGTCTGAACGGCGGGCGCCCCGTATGAGTCCGCCTTTGGTGGCGAGGTTGACGCTGTCTGTCCCCAGCGCCTGCATGAGGTAGTCCGCGACACACCGCGCCGCGTTGCCGCACGCTTCGGCTTCAAATCCATCCACGTTGTAGATACGCATCGAAGCTGCCGCATGCTGGGATGATTCGAGCACGATGAGCTGATCACCGCCAACGCCAAAGCGATGTGCACACAGGTGAACGATCGCCGCTTTCGAAACTGAGATTGGGCGCGCGCGAGCGTCAATCACAATGAAGTGATTACCAAGGGACTGTAGCTTGATAAATGGCATTCGCCGGGGCCGGTTTCGATTCATCGTCATAACGAAAGGCTCACGCCTCGAGAGCGAGGCAGGCGGGTGTCGACCATGGCGATCGACTTAGGGCAGGTACGCACGACTGAACGGCGTTCGCTTGGCAAGTGGATGAAATCGTTGAAACCTGCGTGCATCTGCCAAGCGAGCGTGGTCATGGCGTTGTCGCTACTGCCCAATCTGGTCGGGCTGAGAGCTCGTCGATTAAACCCCATTCGAGCGCGGTCTGTGCGTTGATCGTGGTTTGGCCGAGTGCCCACGCATTGGTTTGGTGACGACCGATTCTTCGTGGAATCGACACGCAGCCACCCGCACCGGGTACGAGACCAAAACCAATCTCAGGGAGCCGAAAAACGCAGTCCGGATCGGCACTGATGTGCCCAGCGAAGGCGGGCGTCTCTATCCCGCCGCCAATACAAGCGCCATGAACCCAAAAGTAGAACCGCTCGGGCGCAAGACCAATGGTTTGGCCAGGCATCCGTAATTGGCGCACATGGTGTGCAACGCTTAGGTCGGTCGCTAACCCAAACTCATCGAGATCTCCGCCAGAGCAGAAAGCCGGGCCTGAGCCATAAACCCGGGCGTTCCGAATGCTTGCGTCTAGCAAAACGAGTTGAAAGGCCTCTCTCAACGCATCACGCATATCGATCGATAGTGCATTTCGACTTCCGGGCGCGTTAAGTGAAATGACGAGGTCCTCGTCGAATCGATCAAGAATGACCGGATGTTCAAGTGGCCGGGCCTTCGGTGTTGGTCGTTTCTGGAGCCAGGATTTGAATTCTTCTCCGGCGAGTAGGGTTGAGTACGCCAGGGACTCGACCACCAACGCATCCCGAAGCGAGAGCTGCGATGTGATGCGCGTTACCTGGACCATCGTCGCTGCGGCTCTGGGATTTGCGGTGATTCCGGCAATGACGGGTTGAGCGGCCGCAACATCGTCGAAAAAACAATCAACACCCTCAGCCCATGCCTCTGAAAAGGCGCCAATGCCTAAAATCGGCAGAGGCTGAAACGAGAGCCACTGAAGGGTAGCGGCAAGATCGAATTGATTCGGGAGGTTGCCCTCGAGCTCGATTCCAAGAAAGTCGGGTGCGCCATGGGTGACATCAAGCCAATGAGGCTCGCGCATCAGTGTCTGGAGATCGGTGAGGTCAACAATCATGATGAGCCTTCGCTAAGCATCCCACCTTTGTAGCGGGTTTGACCTTAACGCTTCAAGTCTTTCCTCTCTTTCTATTTTCTGAAATGCTCGAAGCAAGCAGGAAAGAGGGGAGTATCGTGGCCGAACCGCTTAATGGGATCACGGTTGTTGAAATGACGGTGGCTGTGCAAGGACCGGCGGCCGGGCTTTACCTTCGCGACATGGGAGCTGAAGTGATCAAGGTCGAACCTCCCATTGGTGACGCTTCAAGGTACGGGCGGGGAACCCAGAATGAGACACCGGAGGGCACGCTCGGCCCCCAGTTCGTTGCCGTTAATCGAGGCAAGCGCTCGGTGTGCATGGACCTGACGACACCGCTGGCTCGGGCTGCGTTGGACCGGCTTCTAGAAGACGCCGATGTCTTTCTCACCAATTATCGAGAACCGGCACTTCAAAAAATGGGTCTTGGCTTTGAGGTTTTACACGCGCGGTATCCCCGATTGATTTATGCCTCCGTGAATGGGTTTGGTC
>CAYZUV010000253.1:0-3587 GCA_964481245.1 uncultured Pseudomonadales bacterium | reverse complement strand
TTGTCGGCGACATCGCAGGCCCCGAACATTGGACCACGGAGCAAGAAGTCGAGCTTTTCACTGAGATCGCTCGAACCTGTGGCGTGAAATGCACCTTTACGCTGGCGCAAAATGGCAGCCGACCCGATCAGTGGCGCAACTGCTTGAATTTGGTGGAGTCTGCTCAGCAGGAAGGTCTCGAGATCGTGCCACAAATTGCCACACGCCCGATCGGTTTTGTCACCAGTCTCAAGTCGTACCACATGTTTATGCGGCGTCGAACTTACCTCAGTCTTGAACATTTACCCTTTAACGAAAAGCTGAGCGCCATGCGCCAATCGGATGTCCGTGCGGCGATCTTAAGCGATGAAGATGTTCCGCCCGATCAACCCGGCGTCATGGCCAACGTCTACGGCCTGATGGCGGCCGCTGCACCCATGATGTTCCCCATCACCTTGCCCATCAACTACGAACCCGACCCGAGCGAGGCTATGGGGGCCCTCGCCGCAGCGAAAGGCGTTGAGATCGCGGAGATGATGTACGACTACTTGGTAGGGGGTGAAGGTGATCAGTTTGCTATTTTACTCGGCGCTAACTTTGTCGATGGCACCTTCAGCGTCATGGAAGACATGATTGCTCATCCGCACACCACAATTGGGCTTTCTGATGCAGGGGCCCACGTCAATCTGATTTTTGACGCCGTAGGACCAACCTACCAGCTCACCCACTGGGCTCGAGACCGAGCCAAAGGCCGCCGCTTCCCGATCGAACTCCTGGTTCAAAAGCAAACCGCAACCAATGCTCGCCTATTTGGCCTCAACGACCGCGGCACCCTTGAAGTCGGTAAGCGCGCCGACATCAACCTCTTTGATCTCAGCCGATTAAGCCTTGGCCCGCTGTCGGTGAACCACGATTTACCTGCGGGCGGCTCGCGTATTTTGCAATCCGCGCAAGGCTACTTGAACACCTTCGTCGCCGGCGTCAAAACCCGAGAGAACGATCGAGATACAGGTGCTCGGCCGGGCCGCGTGATTCGATAATCACGCAACCCAGAGGTTAGAGGGGTCGCTGATGCCGACCCCACGCCGCGCGTTTAGATTCTGCGTTCAAGGCCTAAACGGTTCTGGTTCTCAACCGAGCCTGATAATCGTGGTTACGCCAATCGGCACGAAATACCCAATCGGCTTCCTGGCAGCGATCCGCGTGCGCTTGAGTAATCTCAATGTCATCGATGCCACTGCGACGCGCCATCGCGTATGGGTCGGGCAATACATCTCCTTTTAGCCGAATTCGTCCCGTAAACCCGAGGAGTCTCAATCGCTTGGCGATTGAGAACGCTCTGCCATCGGCAAAACTCTCAACAGTGATCAACAATGCCGAATGAACGAGCGCCGCAGCTAATCGCTCGTCATCGCAATCCAATGGGAGCGCAATGTAGTCCGCATCCACATCACCCGCGCAAAACCCCTGATCTGACACAATCATGCGACCTTCCCCTCTCTAAAAAACACGGACGATGCCGCGTGCAATCCACACTCGGTTTTTTCTTGCCCGCGCCAGCGGCCCGCTCGCGGTGCTTCGCCCTGCTGAATAGGGTCAGTGCACGGAGAGCAGCCGATGGACGAAAAGCCACGATCAACAAGTGGATGTGATGGCAAGTCATGCTGCGCGGCGTAATCTCTGATCGCTTGCGAAGACCAATCGGCCAACGGGTTCACTTTGAACTTACGCCGAACAAGATCCACCTCGAATGGGTCTATGCGCTGGCGCGTTTGGCTTTGATATCGCTTTTGCCCCGTGCACCAAGCAGTGAACGGCTTGAGCGCGCGATCTAGGACATTAATTTTCCTGAGCGCGCAACAGGCATCAGGATCAGTTAGATGCAAGCGTTGCTTGGGGTCATGCCGCTTTTGAGTGATCGGATCCACCTGCACCATCTGAAGACATGTAAGACCCAACCAATCGGTCAGCTCATCTCGGTAGGCAATCGTTTCTGCGAAATGAAATCCGGTATCGATAAAGATCACGGGGGCCGCAGGGTTCACTCCTGCAATTAAGTGAAGCAATACCGCGCTTTCTGCACCAAAGCTCGTCACAACTGCCATGGGGCCGAGTATCTGATCACGCACAAGCGCTTCAATCATCGCCAGCGTGGATTGATCCGAAAATTCAGCATTGAGCGAGGCCGCTCTTGTTACCTGGTCCTCAAGCCGCATGATCAGGCACCTCGTCGTTTGCACCGTAGAGCGCGTCCAAGAAGTGTGCTGAGCCAAGCCGACGATAGGTATCAATGAATCGTTCGTCTTCATCAAGGCGAATGGAAAGATACTTCAGCATCAACCCTTCAATGGCTGGCACGATCTCATCCGCACTGAATCCGCGCCCTGTTTTAACGCCGAGCGCCGCATCATTACCTGCATCGCCGCCCAGGGTGATTTGATAGCTCTCTTGCCCGCCTCGATCCATACCCAGAATGCCGATGTGACCCACGTGATGATGGCCACAGGCATTGATACAACCCGAAATTTTGATCTTGATATCGCCAATGGTCCGCTCAATGCCGAGCGCCTTGAATCGCTCGCTCAAGGCCGTTGCGATGGGAATCGAGCGAGCGGTTGCGAGCGTGCAGTAGTCCATGCCCGGGCAGGCAATCAAATCGGATAAAAGCCCCGCATTCGCTGTGGCGAGATCGGCTGCCTCTAAGCTCTGGTAGATGGCGTAGAGATGGCCAATGGGCACGTGCGGCAAGATGATGTTCTGCTCGTGAGACACGCGCAATTCATCGTGAGCCCAGCGACGTGCGATATCGGCAAGCACGCGCATCTGAGCCGAAGTCGCATCACCCGGCGTATCACCATGGCGCTTTAGGCTCACCGTGACAGCTGCGTAATCAGATCGCCGATGCGGTTCGACATTGCGCTCGACCCACTCTCTAAAACCTGCGTCTTGCTCTAGTCCAGCAAAGTAATCCGTATCACTGACTTCTATCCAATCTGGACTGGAGAAGCGCGCTTTGATCCGCTCGAGGGCCTCTCGACCTCGGTAGGGGTCGCCATTTTGCAACCGTTCGAACGCGGCTTCGACCGCCTTTTTGAATGCATCGAGACCCTGCTCTCGCACAAGAATTTTGATTCTTGCCTTGTACTTGTTATCTCGCCGACCCAATAGGTTATATGCGCTGAGGATGGCCTCGAGGTAAGGCAATAAATCGTGCTCTGGAAGATCCTCTCTCAACACCTGTGCCAAGATCGGTGTACGCCCGAGGCCACCACCCACGAGCACACGAAACACCAGGCCCTCGCGCGACGACTTCAACTGCAGGCCGATGTCGTGCGCAGCCAATACGGCTCGGTCTTGGTCACTGCCAGAGACCGCAATCTTGAACTTCCTGGGCAAGAACTGAAATTCAGGATGATCCGTTGACCATTGACGCACCAGCTCGGCGTAAGGCCTGGGGTCGGCCACTTCGTCTTGAGCCGCGCCCGCAAGATGGTCCGCGGTGACGTTTCGAATGGTGTTGCCGCTGGTCTGGATGGCGTGCATCTGAACCTCTGCCAGCGCATCGAGAATATCGGGCAAATCCACCAACTTCGGCCAGTTGAATTGAA
>CAYZUV010000252.1:0-3590 GCA_964481245.1 uncultured Pseudomonadales bacterium | reverse complement strand
ATCGTAACGCTTTGGGTAGCGAAAACTCCACCTTCTCCTCTGCCACTTGGATTTCGCCCTGAAACTCACCACCCATCGATTCCAATCGCTCAATTACTTCTTGCACCAGGTTCTCGGGCGCTGATGCGCCAGAGGTGACACCGAGCGACGTCACCTCGCGCAACCAACCTGATTCAATTTGATCGGCACGATCAATAAGATAGGCGCTCGCACCCAATCGTTCAGCCAGTTCCCGTAAACGATTTGAGTTTGACGAGTTTGTGGAACCCACAACCAATATTAGCTCACACTCACCCGCTAGCGCCTTAACGGCGTCCTGTCGATTCTGAGTTGCATAGCAAATATCGTCCTTTTTAGGCCCTGCAATCGAGGGAAATCGAGCGCGCAGTGCCGCAATAACGTCCTGAGTATCGTCAACAGAAAGCGTTGTTTGCGTCACGAACTGCAATCGATCTGGATCCGGCACATCAAGGGCGACGACGTCCTCAACCGTTTCGATCAAGATGGCCTTAGTCTTCGCTGTCTTTGGAATCTGCCCCATGGTGCCTTCGACCTCCGGGTGGCCTTCATGCCCAATCAGAACTACATCCAAATCATTTTGCGCTGCACGAGCGACTTCCATGTGGACTTTGGTCACTAGCGGACAAGTGGCATCAAATACCTTTAGATCTCTAGCTATAGCCTCAGCTTCTACCGCCTTCGATACGCCATGCGCACTGAAAATACAGATGGATTCGGGAGGTATTTCGTCAATCTCTTCAACGAATACAGCGCCTCTTGCTGCGAGGGATGCGACCACGTGCTTGTTGTGCACCACTTCGTGACGCACATAAACCGGCGCTCCAAAGCGATCTAAGGCGCGTTCCACTATTCCAATGGCTCGATCCACTCCTGCGCAGAAACCGCGAGGATTGGCAAGCCAAATGCCGAATTGATCATTACTCATGACCGAGCTATCTCGTGACTGACTTGAACCACATCAATGATCTCAGCCTCAAACACAATGTCCCTGCCGGCCAAAGGATGATTAAAGTCGACCTGAACCGTTTCATCACGAACGCTCTTGATTACGCCAGGTAATTCTCCCTCCGGGCTCTGGAATGACACGACAAGCCCCTCTTCTAGCAACAGCTCACGCGCAAAATCTCTACGATTCATCCAATGAATGTTGTCTTCATTTACTGTACCGAATCCCTGATCAGGCGTTAACACGGCCTCGACACGGTCGCCAGAGAAACACCCAAGCAACGCAGTTTCGAATCCGGGCAATAGGCTTCCATCGGCAAATCTAAAGGTGGCCGGTGACGCATCTGTCTGATCGATTAGCTGGCCATCTATTAAAGAAAGCTTAAATCGCAACGTGATTTCTGTTCCTGGCCCTATGGGGACACGGCTCAAGTTGGCTCTCCTCTTTGCTCAAACATATCAATGATTAGGCAGATTGCCCCGATCGATATTGCCGCATCGGCGACATTGAAGGCGGGAAAGTAAGCGTCATCCCAATGAACCACGACAAAGTCGATGACATAACCTAGGGATGCCCGATCGATCAAGTTTCCGATCGCCCCCGCCAAAACCAATGTCAGCCCGGCGCGAAGCCAGACCAACGCTTGATCCAAAGAACGTAACCAGTACCAAATACCGACGCTAACAACACTCGACAACGTCAGAAGAAACCAACGCTGCCAACCGCCCGCATCACTCAAAAAGCTGAACGCTGCGCCTTCATTATAAAGGACAGCAACCTGTAGAACCGGCAAGAGCACCCATTTATCGCATCCTTCAAACGTGCAGAGGCCCAATTGGGCATCAATCCAATGTTTAGAGATTTGGTCGCACAGTATGATGGTTAAGACGGTGATCCACTGCAGCTTCATTGGGCAAACACCTGGCGTGCCCTCTCGATATCGGAAAAAATAGCAGCCTTCAGCGCCTCGAGCGATTCAAACTTCTGCTCGTCTCGGATTTTTTCGATGAATTCAATTTCGGCCTTTTCACCATATATCTCGCGCCGAAGACCAAAGAAATGCACTTCCAGAATCGGCTTCAAAGCACCGTCTTCCAGCGTTGGCCGAACACCCACGTTTGCAACCCCTTCAAGCACCTGATCAAGGACCTTTCCCCTCACGGCATAAACGCCACTTAGCGGCGCGGTATAGCGATGGAGCTGAATATTGGCCGTAGGCACACCCAGAGTTCGGCCGATTTGCCTACCATAAACGACGCGACCGGAAATCGTGTACGCACGTCCCAAGAGGGCCTTCGCTTCGATGAACTCACCCACTTTTAAACAGGCTCGGATACGGGTGCTACTCACTCTCTCGGCGCCTTCAGTAATGGTGTAGAAGTTCTCGACCGAAAACCCGTGAAGCTTTCCCGCCTGACGAAGCGCGTCAATTCCACCGGAGCGATCGGAACCAAAGCGAAAATCATCGCCCACGTAAACCGCCGCGGGTGCTAACGCTTCAACAAGAAACTGGACGAAATCTTGCCCCGACATTGACCTGGTGGCTTCATCGAATTTCAGACAAAGAATACGATCGACGCCAAACTGTGCCAGATGCTCGACCTTCTCGCGAAATCGAGTCAACCGAGCAGGTGCTTGAAACTCATCAAAGAACTCTTTGGGCTGTGGCTCAAAACAAATCAACATCGAATCTGCATTGCTGCTGTCCGCCTTCGCCTTGACTGCAGCCAAAATGGCTTGATGGCCAAGATGAACGCCATCGAAGTTGCCGATGGTGACTACGCATCCTCGATCATCAGCACGAATGTTATGTCGGCCTCGAATGACCTTCATGAGCGCGCAATCCTTAAATCTGCAGCACGAAAACCCATTCCCCAGAGTAATAGGAAATACGTCATCGCGCCGCTAAAGCAAAGTCCAATCAGCCACGTAGCCTTTTCAAATATCCCAACCGCCAGCCATCCATCGACCTCAGGCGCGATACTCAATAGCCCGAACACCATGACACTCGTCGCGGTCGTGATCTTTGCGAGAAACATTAACCAACCCGCTTGGGGTTGATAAATGCCGTGCTCGCGTAGGTGCTTCCAAAGCAAAAAGGCATTGATAAAAGCTGAAGCCGATGTTGCCAGAGCCAGGCCAATATGGCCAAGCCACAAAATGAACGCAAGGTTAAGCACCATGTTCGATAAGAGCGCAATGACCCCAATTCGCACTGGCGTCTTCATGTCTTGCCGAGCGAAAAATCCAGGCGCCAGAATTTTCACAGCCATATGACCGAGTAATCCCGCAGCGTAAGCCTTGAGCGCGAGACTGGACATTGAAACATCCATTGCTGTCATTGCACCGCGATAGAAAATTGTCACGATCAGAGGCTCTGCCAACACGACCAACGCTGCAGCAGCAGGAAATCCAAAGATCGCGATCCACCGCAAGCCCCAATCAAGCTTTCGAGAGAACGCATTGCCATCGCCCGCTGCGACATCACTCGATAACGCCGGCAGAATCACCGTGGCGAGCGCAATACCAATCATAGCGAGTGGCAACTCCAGCAGCCGATCAGCGTAGTAGAGCCAGGCAATTGAGCCTTTCACCAAAAAGGTCGCAAGCATGGTATCCAGCA
>CAYZUV010000251.1:0-3604 GCA_964481245.1 uncultured Pseudomonadales bacterium | reverse complement strand
ATGAAACGCAACCGGTGGGGACGCATCCTGAACCTTCTCAACACCTACGCGAAGACCCCAGAAGCCGGTACCGCACCGACTTCGGTCACGCGAGCAGCTGGCATGGCACTCACCAAAGTGCTGGCATCTGAAGGCGCGCCTCACAATGTGCTCGTGAATGCGCTCAATATCGGGCGGATTGAATCCGACCAGATTCGCAGACAGCATGCGCACTCGGGCTCGAATCTATCGCTCGAAGCATTCATTCAAAAAGCGGGTGAAAAGTTGCCAATGGGCCGCTACGGCTATGCTGAAGAATGCGCCAGCATCGCCTGCTTATTGTGCTCTGATGCCGGGGGCTACATCACCGGCACTGCAATCAATGTGGACGGCAATTTGTGCCCAGCCGTCTAATCCATCGCAAACAAACCGATACCGAACGAAATTATTAAAACTTTGGGTTGCGGCCCGTTAAGCCAAATGCTCAAAACCGTTCTTAAGGAGGCCTTGGCAGCCTATGGGATTTTTCACGCTTCTCTTTGTAACTCTCGTGGTGGCCCTCACGATTAATGTCTACGCGCCGGGCAAACGCTTCGAGCGTGCCATGTGGGCGACCTTCGGTTTTGGCTGGCTCACCGGGGAGCTGGCGGCCCATGTCGCCATCGTCATCGCCTTGATCACCACGTTAATGGCCGTGACTGGCGCCTTCACGGGTTTGTTTGGGTTTATCGGTCTTGCCGCAGTGCTTGGCTCTTGCGCTGCGCTGCTGCGTTTCCATATGGAAGGATTAGGACTGGGCGCTTGGGTGCAATCCCGGCTTGAAGAGGGCTTGGGGCGCGATTTCCGATCACGACTTCTGACTCGAGATCAAACGGCTCTCCCGGTCAGGCCAGATCGAGACGCTCTCGTTCGCCCCTTCAAACGTTCCTGGCTAGGCATTGAGCGGATCAAAGACATTCCGATTGATCATCAAGGCCTAGGGCTCGATATCTACCGTCCTGATCACGGGGCTTCAGCTGCACCTGTGCTGATGCACATTCACGGTGGTGCATGGAAGTTCGGCGATAAGTACGGCCAAGCCCTACCGCTCATGCAAGCAATGACAAGATTAGGATGGATTTGCGTTTCCGTAAGCTATCGACTGAGCCCAAAAGCGACGTTCCCCGACCACATCATCGATTGCAAAGCGGCGCTTGCTTGGATCAAAAACAACATCCACGACTACGGCGGGGATTCTGAGTTCATCGCTGTGACCGGGGGCTCCGCGGGCGGGCACTTAACGGGGCTTGTCGCACTCTCAGCCAACGATCCTCTATTTCAACCGGGATTCGAAAACCAAGATACAACCGTCCAGGCGGCAGCGCCCTTTTATGGACCCTTCGACTGGACTGATCGCGATGGTCTACAACCGAATCAAGGGTTACGCCACCTCCTGGAGCGGGAAGTCATCAAGACAAAACTCAACCATGACCCTGCGATGTTCGTTGCGGGTTCGCCCATCCTGCGCGATCTCAGTCAGGCCCCGCCGATGATGCTCATCCATGGCAGTGAGGACAGTCTTGTGCCTGTGGGGATCAGTCGGAAAATGACGGAGGCTCTACGAGCAGAATCTGCAGCGCCGGTGGTTTATCTTGAGATCCCGGGCGCGCAGCACGCGTTTGACATCTTTGCCTCGCCTCGAAGCGAGCACGCAAAGCTCGGCGTGATGCAGTTCCTTTGCTACTGCTACGCCGAGCATCAGCGATCAAAAGGTTGAGGTCGCGAGCTCTTTCTCGGTAATAAATTCAATCAGTGCCGCCTGCCCTCGCTCGGTGGCTTCGATGCCTCGTTTCAATGCCGCCACAATCTCGTTTGGATCTGTGACCCGCTCGCCATAACCGCCAAAGGCTTGCGCCATTTCAGAATAATTCCCTGAAATATCGGTGCTGCGATATTTCTCCGTCGCGACCCGCATGATCGGCAACTCGATCGCCATTGAGAAATTGTTGAAGAGGATCGAGAGAATGGGCAACCGCTCACGGACTGCTGTCTCGAAATCCATACCCGTGAACCCAATCGCGGCATCACCCCATACGTTAATACAGAGCGCCTCAGGGCGCGCGAGCTTGGCGCCCATGGCAAGCCCCAACCCGTACCCAAGTTGCGTCGTCTTGCCCCAGCCAATGTATGAGAGCGGCACCGTGCTCTCCCAAAACGGAGACAATTGATCCCTTGGGCTACCTGCATCATGAGTGATGACGGTGTTGTCTTTATCTACCAACTGGTTCAGCTCCCAAATCACCCGATAGGGGCTGATCGGAGCATCATTGGATGTCAGCTTGGGCATCCAGTCTGCGAGCCATTTCCCTTTCATAGCCTGGATGGCGCCAGCTACCTCAGCCTTCCTCGTCGAGACGACGGACCCGGCGGGCTCTCCCATCGCTTCAATGAGCGCTTGCAATGTGAGTTTCGCATCGCCCAACAAGACATGCTGGGCAGGCACGTCTTTGTTTAAGTCTTTTGGATCCAAGGTGGCATGAATGATGGTTTTACCCTTGGGCATTTGGACGCCGAAGCCAGTCAGGGCGAAGCTGCAGCCGATGCCTAAAATCACATCGGCCGCTTTAAGGAATTCATGGACGGTTTCAGGAATCGCACGCCCGCCCGAGCCAAGTGACAAAGGATGGGTTTCGGGAAACGCACTTTTGCCCTCAAGGCTCGTGGTCACCGGAATACTCCAGGTTTCCGCCAGCCGTTTCAGCTCATCCCAAGCCTTCGCATAATGGACCCCCTGCCCAGCATAGATCACGGGGCGCTCAGCGCTTGCCAAAACCGATGCCACACTTGCAACCCCTTCAGGGTCTGGCGCTGTTCGCGTTTTGAAACTGGGCACATAGTCAAAATCACCGACATCCTCTCTGAACACATCCAGCGGGACCTCTACAAGCGCGGGACCACCGCGTCCATTGCGGAGCTGCCAGAAGGCACGTCGCATCACTTCGGGGACCGCCTTGCCCATGGTGATGGGCTCAGCTGATTTGGTGATGTGTTGCATGTTGAGTGTGGAGTTAAAGTTAGGGTAGTAGTGCGCCAGGCGACGAGAATAGCCCGCGGGCATCACCAAGATTGGGACCGATTCGCTATATGCCTGAGCCACGCCACCAAAAGCATTCTCAGCCCCGGGCCCGTGTTGCATGACAAAAACGCCAATATCATCACCACTGGAGAGCCGGCTCACCGCATCGGCCATGTGCAGCCCTACGCGCTCTTGACGCACGATGATCGTTCTAATGTCGGCTTCCGCGGCAGCTTCGATGATGGGGTTCACTGGGTAACCCACAATGAATTTGACCCCTTCTTGTTTAAGAATCTCTGCAATAGCGTGTGCGACCTGCATGTCAGCTCCTTTAAATTGACGAATGCGTTAGGTAAAACTTGCGGCTCGATCAAGCTCTCGATTATCGATTCGGGCCTCGGTCCATGGGGAACGGCTGCCATCGCTCAAGCGGTGTGCGTGGCAAAACGGTTGGGTTCACGCAACTCATCGGCCACTTGCCCTGGAGCACGAGAGCCACCTCACGGCCATTACGTCGACGCGTTTCCGTGCGCATGCGCGTGGTCGCGGACGCCGCATGCGGCGTGATGA
>CAYZUV010000250.1:0-3628 GCA_964481245.1 uncultured Pseudomonadales bacterium | reverse complement strand
CATTGTTCATGGCGAGCTGGCCATCAAAGAGACCGGTATTGGGTGAGTGACCGATAGCGATAAAGACCCCAGTGACGTCCAGCGTCTGTTGGTCGCCGGTTTCCGTAGATGAGATTTGAATCCCAGTCACGCCCATGTCATCCCCGAGGACCTCAGAGAGGGTCTGATTCCACAAAATGTGGATATTGTCTTTCGCCATGACTCGGTCGCGAAGGATCTTTTCTCCTCGAAACTGATCGCGTCGATGGACGAGATAGACATCGCTTGCCAGGTTGGCGAGGTAGAGCGCTTCCTCAAGAGCCGTATTGCCACCCCCAATGACCGCGACTTTCTGGCCCCGGTAGAAGAATCCATCGCAAGTGGCACAGGCACTGACGCCTTTGCCCTTGAATGCCTCTTCGGACGGTAGTCCGAGATACTTCGCGGAGGCACCCGTCGCAATGATGGCCGCGTCGCAGGTGTACGTCGCTTGATCACCCTCGAATTTAAAAGGGCGAACAGAGAGGTCACAGGTGTGAATGTGATCATAGATGATCTCACTTTCGAAACGCTCGGCATGTTGCTGCATCCGCACCATCAGATCGGGACCTTGCAACCCTTCGACGTCACCAGGCCAGTTATCCACATCTGTGGTGGTGGTGAGCTGACCACCGGTTTCGATGCCCGTGATCACCACAGGGTTGAGGTTGGCGCGAGCAGCGTAGACCGCGGCGGTAAATCCGGCAGGGCCCGAGCCAAGGATGAGTAATTTTTGGTGTCGAATATCCATAAAAAAGTGTTGATCCCGTTCAAACGATTGGTGCTGATGGGTGGCTCGTCCCGTTTCTTGATGCTCGCTTTCGAGACGTACTCAGCAAATACGTGCTGTTCGACATCGAGAATGCGGACCCAGGCGCTGTCCGCGCGACGCGCGAAATGGTACTTGAAATTCAGGTTCATCGGTAGGGCGAGAGACGTTGATAGCGGGTCGTGACCGAACCTTATGAAGACACTGTATACGAATAAGCGAGCGGCGTTTGGCCAGGGGCCCGGCGGGGGGCTTGCTCGATAGGCACCATCCCTAGGCGGCATCGGATGACATCGCTCAATCCTTCCGGCTATTTTGAGACGGTGATTTTCGAGTGAATCGGGGTACAATAGCGGGGTCAGGTGTAGAGGTTTTTCATTGACTTCGAGAAACGCCAAAAAACCGTTGGAAGCGAGCGAGCGCAATGCGTTCCTGGATGTTTTGCTGCCACGACTCAGAGAAGCTGCGATTATTTTCCAGGTTTTACTGGCACTCCTGCTTGCTTCCGCACTGCTCACTTACCATCCAGAAGATCCCGGTTGGACTTATACGGGAACGACGATGGTGGTCAGCAATGCGGTGGGTTCTGCCGGCGCATGGATGGCGGACGTCCTGTTCGTCCTGTTTGGTCTGGCAGCCTACGGGTTCCCCTTATTGATCCTTGTACCCGTGGTGAAGCAGTTAATGTTTCGGCGCGAGGAAGAGCTGAACGCTCCGCTTCTCGCTGTTCAAGCGATCGGCCTGGCGTTTACCATCGTGTCGTTTTGCCTCCTCTTTGATCTGCATTTTTATGAATACGCAGACGGCCTAAGGGAACAAAGTGGTGGCATATTGGGGCAATTGTTGTCGCAACTTTTGCTCCCCGCGTTGAGCTATGTTGGCACCACGATCAGCGCCCTCGCGCTCGCGTTGTTTGGTCTGACGTTAATTATCGAGATTTCTTGGTTGTCAGTGCTTGATCGTACGGGCGAATTCACCGTGACGCTCGTTTACAAGACGAAGGTCGCTTGGCGCAAGTTTTTCGAAGCCAGGAAAGCCCAACACCGCAAAGAGGAGGTCTCTCAGGTACGCAAAGAGGCCATCGAGCGTCAAGTTGAGCATGAGAAAGCGCGAGCGCCGTTGGTGATTCAGAAGCGTGAAGAGAAAAAGCCTGAAATCAGCCAGCGTGCCGCCAGGGAGAAGCAGGGCAATCTATTTAAAACGGAAACCATCGAGGGGCTGCCAGCCCTCAGCTTGCTGGATGAAACCAGTGATGCGGACCGACGGGGGCTCTCTGAGGATAACCTCGAGGCGATGTCGAGGCTCCTCGAACTGAAGTTGAAGGACTACGGCATCGACGCTGAGGTTGTGGCTGTATTCCCAGGGCCGGTCATCACTCGGTTTGAAATCTTGCCTGCAGCTGGCGTTAAGGTGAGTCGGATTTCGGGTTTGGCCAAGGATCTCGCCCGCTCGCTTGCCGTGATCAGCGTTCGAGTGGTGGAAGTCATCCCTGGTAAGCCAGTTGTCGGGATTGAGATTCCCAATGAGGACCGAGAGATGGTTCGATTGAGCCAGGTGCTGTCCTCGAAGGTTTACGATGATTCAAGCTCTGCGTTAACGCTCGCGCTTGGGCACGATATTGCCGGCTCACCGGTGGTCGCCGATCTTGCGAGGATGCCCCACCTTCTGGTTGCAGGGACCACCGGCAGTGGTAAGTCCGTGGGATTGAATGCCATGTTGTTGTCGTTGCTCTTTAAAGCTTCGCCTGAGGAGGTTCGACTCATTATGGTCGATCCCAAAATGCTTGAGCTTGCGGTATACGAAGGCATTCCCCACCTGCTGACGCCTGTGGTAACCGATATGAAGGACGCCGCCAATGCGCTCAGGTGGTGTGTGGCAGAAATGGAGCGGCGGTATCGGTTGATGGCCGCATTGGGCGTTCGAAACATGAGTGGTTTCAATCGAAAGGTGAAGGACGCAGCCAAAGCGGGGGAGCCCATTACAGACCCGTTATGGGTGAGCGATCCTCTGCTCGAGGAGCCAGAGCCCGCACCGGCGCTCGAGCCCTTGCCTTACATCGTTGTGGTCATTGATGAATTTGCAGACATGATGATGATCGTCGGCAAAAAGGTCGAGGAATTGATTGCGCGTATCGCGCAGAAGGCCAGGGCAGCGGGGATTCACCTGATCTTGGCAACGCAGCGGCCTTCGGTGGATGTCATTACCGGGCTGATCAAAGCCAACGTGCCCACGCGTATTGCCTTTCAAGTTTCAAGCAAGGTGGACTCCAGAACGATTTTGGACCAGGGCGGCGCGGAGCAACTTCTGGGACACGGCGACATGCTTTATTTGCCCACGGGTTCTCCGATCCCGGTTCGAGTGCATGGAGCCTTTGTAGACGATGATGAGGTCCACCGGGTGGTTGAAAGTTGGAAGTCGCTAGGTGAGCCCAACTACCTCGATACCATTCTCGACGCCAGGACTGATGCTGAGCTGTTACCGGGTCAGGCCGGGGGACAGGAAGATGAGGACGCCGGTGAAGAGGATGCGCTCTACGATGAGGCTGTGGCCTTCGTGACTGAATCTGGGCGAGCGTCGATCTCCGCTGTTCAGAGAAAATTCCGAATCGGCTACAACCGGGCTGCGCGGATGGTCGAGGAAATGGAGCGAGCCGGTGTTGTGAGCCCAATGAATTCCAACGGTTCGAGAGAAGTCCTGGCTCATGCGCCACCCGAGTAGTGTTAAGCCGTTGCGGCGAGCTCTTGGGCTGCAACCTATCCTGGCGTGCTTGCTAACGGTGGGGCCCACGTTCTTGATGGCAGAGCCCTCAGCCCGAGTGGAGCCCTCAGCCCGAGTGGAGCC
>CAYZUV010000249.1:0-3640 GCA_964481245.1 uncultured Pseudomonadales bacterium | reverse complement strand
CACCGCTTGCGGCAGCATTACGAGATCAGGACTCGATCTCGCCAGGCGATCACATTGCCCTGGTCATATCGGGAGGTAACGTGTCGGCGGATATCTTGCAGCGTGTGCTCGACCGGTCGAATCGAATCCGTTAAAAATCTCGTTGCCGAAGCATCCCGGTTTGGCGTTTACTTGAATTCGCCTAAACGGATCGTGAGTGATCGGCGCCATGCGCTATTTTGGATGCGCCCGCGCGATCAGGTTTCACGCAGGTTTTTCATTCAATGAAGGATATCGATTGAATAAGCCCCACCCCAACGGTTCTCAGCATCGAGCACTCACCGAGGGATCGGTGAGCCATCATTTGTTCCGGCTGACTGGGTTTATGCTGCTCGGGTTCGTCTCTGTTATGGGCGCCAACTTGATGGAGTCGCTTTACATCAGTCAAGTCGGCACGCTCGAACTCGCCGCCCTTGGCTTTACGTTTCCGCTGGTCATGATGATGCAAGGGGTTACGATGGGCTTGGGGGTCGGCGCTTCTTCCGTGGTTGCACGTAAGATTGGTGCTCATGCCTGGCCTGAAGCCAGGGTCTTGATTAGCCATGCGATTTGGATGGTTATCGTCTTCACTATGGCGCTATCGCTCCTCGTGTATTGGGGCGTTGGTTCGATCTTCGCGCTTCTGGGTGCCGACCCTGCCGCCGAGGCGCTTGCCAGCGAGTACATGGCGCTTTGGCTCTTTGGTCTACCCTTCTTCGCGGTGGCCATGGTGGGGTCATCGCTCATGCGGGCTGCGGGTGATGCCACCAAGCCCAGTTATCTCATGACTGTCAGCGCGTTGATCCAAATTGGTCTGGGCCCCTTGCTTATTTTTGGTTTCGGATCATTCGAAGGATTGGGTATGCCAGGCGCGGCCTGGTCTTTTCTTGTGGCGCGATTTGTCAGTTTCCTAATGTATTTTTATTACATGCGTCGAGATGGGTTGCTGGTCCCAGGGCTGGCAGGATTCGGCGATTCCAGTCGATCAATCCTTCATGTGGGGCTTCCCGCGATCGCGGCGAATCTCATCTCCCCCGTGTCCATGACGGTGATCACACGATTACTCGCAAGCCATGGCACGGCGGTTGTGGCTGGGTTCTCAGTGGCCTCTCGGGTCGAAACCATGTTCGCAATGTTTATGTGGGCGCTCAGCATGAGCATCGCGCCGATCATTGGTCAGAATTGGGGCGCGGGTCACTTTGATCGTGTGCGGACGGCACTGCGGAGTGCTTATGTTTTCGCGCTGGTTTGGGGCCTTTTTTCATTTTTGGTGTTATTCACGGCAGGACCTTGGTTGCTTCATTGGGTAAACGATGATCCGGAGGTGATTGCGGCTGCCACGACGTATTTGTCAATTCTGCCATTGGGGATGGGGCTGATGGGCGTGATTGCAACTTCAACGTCGAGCTTTAACGCCTTGGGTAAACCCTCGCCGCCGCTGGCCATCTCAATTGTTCAGATGCTGGTTTTGTCTGTGCCGCTCGCGATTGTAGGGAATGAGCTGTTCGGTTATACCGGACTGCTGTTTGGATCGGTGCTCTCGATCGGGCTGACGGCGATCCTATCTTATGTTTGGTTAAGGCGGACCATCAAACGCCGGCTATCGGTTGGCGAGAGAGACGCCGCGCCGGTGGTTTAAGCGCGATTGGATCGAGTGTTAACCTCGAGCTTGAGGACGGCAAAAGCCGCAATCAAGTAGAGAATGAGAAAAGTATAAAAAGCCCATCGATAGCTGCCTGTGGTATCAAACACCCATCCGGCGAATGGTGTCCCCGCGAGGTGAATCACCGACATAGGCAACCGCATGGCACCCAATACGCGGCCAAAAGATGCGCGCCCGAATGCAGCACCCACGATCGCACCTTGCATTGGCACCACCCCACCCATACCAAAGCCAAAGCTACAGGCGCCAAGAAGAAACCAGAGATACCCAGGAACAAAAAGCATCAGCAGTTGACCCACCACCTGGAACCCAATCGCTAACCATAGCGCGTGCCGAATATCCCATCGATCCACGAGGGCGCCGTAGGTTAACTTGCCGATCACACCGAAGCCGGCGGTGGCGGCGGCGATCATGGACGCTGCCTGCAAAGAAATACCGCGATCTGTGAGTTGGGGCACCATGTGAATGAGGGTGCCGCTTTGAATACAGAATAAAAGGCCGATGATCGACACCAGAATCCAAAAGTTTGGGTTACTGAGAAATTCACGGGTGGAAAGTGGTGCTTTGACGGGTGGAAGTTGTTCCATTGACGTCGCGCCATCAGGCAATTGACCAATGTCTTCAGGTCGAGAAATGACCAACCGCAGCACGAGCGGCACCACAAGGACGAGCGTGATGAGCCCGTAGACGAGAAACCCAGCCCGCCAGCCGAACTCCGTGACCATATGCGCACTGATATTCGGCATGATGACTCCCGACACAGAAATGCCTGTCGCCGCAATGCCGAGGGCTGTGCCTCGCTTTCTGACAAACCAATTGCTCACCAGTTTTGAGGTGGCAAGCTGACCCATCGCACCCGCGCCAAAGCCCACAAAAATGCTTAAAACGATGTAGAACTGGATCGGTGATTGCACAAGTGATAACAACGCGAACCCTGTCCCCATCGAAACTGCGCCCAAGGCCATGATGCGTTTCAATGGATATCGATCGAGCGCTCGACCAATAAAAGGGGCTAGAAGAGCGCCAACGCCTTGAGTCAGGGTGATCCCAATTGCAACCCCTAGGCGCGAGTCGCCAAACTCGGCAGCAATGGACTTAAAAAAGATGCCGTAGGAATAGAAGAAGAAACCCACAGCGATAAAATCGACGAAAAAGGCCACGCCGGCCATCCGCCAACCAAGGAAGGGTTGCGCTGGGGTAACGCTGGTGTTCAAGTGTGAGTCATCCTGGTGGCAGCCCGGCGAAGCCGAAGTGTACGGAAGACCGCAAGGCGGTGCGAGTTTTTTCGCGTGCCATGACAAGGGTTGGGCTTCGGTACATCCGTGAGGTCATCCAAATTATCAGGAGAGGGAGAGTTCAGCGTATGGCGATCAGTGCACACCTGGCGAATGGGTTTGAACCCGTGGTCGATCACGTGCTAAGGCAAACACCGGAAGTCACGATCATAGGCTACGCAGACCCGCGCTTTGATCAGGTGGTGCAAACCTTTTTAGATAATTTTGTCCATCGAGGCGAGGTGGGTGCGAGTCTTTGTATCCTCTCGGGACGTGAAACCTTGGTTGACATCTACGCGGGTACCGCCATTGATGGCACAACGCCCTGGACGCGAGGCACGGTCAGTGTGGTCCATTCATGCACCAAGGCCGCGGTCGCGCTCTGCCTTCTGAAACTCATCGATGAAGGCAAGGTTGATTTGCACGAGGAAGTCCGCCGTTACTGGCCTCAATATGCGCAGAACGGCAAAGAAGCAACCAGCGTCAGAATGCTGCTGGATCATTCCGCTGGGCTGCCGGCGCTGCGCCAAAAGGTGGAGCCCGGCGCGTTCCTAGACTGGGATCGCATGGTGGATCTACTGGCGGCCGAGCCGCCTTTCTGGTCGCCAGGTAGTCGCCATGGATACCAGATGACGACGTTTGGCTGGTTGGTGGGCGAGGTGGTTCGCCAAGTCTCTGGGATGTC
>CAYZUV010000248.1:0-3656 GCA_964481245.1 uncultured Pseudomonadales bacterium | reverse complement strand
GGCGCGTCACACCCAGAGGAATTGGTCGAGAAAGCAAAATCCCTCGGCTATCACGCAATCGCCATTACGGATGAGTGCTCCATGGCCGGGGCTGTCAAAGCGCATGTAGCCGCAAAATCTCATCAAATCAAACTGTTGATCGGCAGTGAGTTCTACCTTTTGGAAGACATCAAATTGGTCTTACTCGCGCAGACACGGCAAGGATACGGCGACATCTGTCACCTCATCAGTCTCGGCCGTCGTCGCGCTGCCAAAGGTAGCTATGAGCTCCAGCTTAAAGACACGCCTCGTAAGCTCACGGGAATCGCCGCCATTTGGATACCTGATGTCCACAAGGTAAAAACACAGTGGCTCATCGCCAGGCAGCTCCACGACCGCTTTGGCGCCGGCCTGTATCTCGGTGCAGAGCTCGGTGTGGACGGTTTTGATGAAGCACGGCACACCCTACTTCACACACTGCAGTCGTTATATCACTGGCCCATCGTGGCTTGCGGCAACATCTACATGCACCAAAGGGACCGCAAACCGCTTCTCGATACACTGCATGCAATTCGCATGGGCATCCCAGTCGCTATGGCGGGCCGACATCTTCAGCAAAATGGCGAGCGCTACCTCAAACCCGTACGCGCACTGACACAATCGCTGCCCGAAGCTTGGATTCAGGCCACGGTCACACTGGCCCAATCGTGCCGGTTTTCTCTCGACGAACTGAGGTATGAATACCCTTTAGAGTTAGTGCCCGACGACGAATCACCTAGCAGCTATTTGAGGAAACTCACTTGGGCCGGTGCGCATAAGCGGTGGCCCAATGGTATTCCGGAAGATATCGAACAGCAGATTGAAAAAGAACTCGAACTGATCGCTGACCTGGCCTACGAATACTACTTTCTGACCGTATTCGACATTGTCCGCTTTGCAAAGGATCAAGGCATCTTGTGCCAAGGCCGAGGTTCAGCAGCCAACAGTGCCGTTTGTTATTGCCTAGAAATCACTGAAGTAGATCCTACTCAGGTTAACTTATTGTTTGAGCGGTTCATCTCTAAAGAGCGCAATGAACCGCCCGACATTGATGTCGACTTCGAACATCAGCGTAGAGAAGAAGTCATCCAATACTTATATAAAAAATACTCCAGAGAACGCGCTGCCTTAGCGGCAACCGTCATCACTTACCGGCCTAAAAGTGCCATTCGCGATGTCGGCAAAGCGCTCGGTATTGATCCTTTGGTCGTGGATCAGCTCGCAAAAAATATGGCGTGGTGGGAGAAAAAAGACAGCCTCATTGAACGGTTTGAAGAAGCTGGGGTGAGCACAAAAAATAACCTCATTCATCGCTACATCGAACTCGTACATCAAATCTTGGGGTTCCCGCGCCATCTCTCTCAGCATGTCGGCGGATTTGTGATTTCTCAAGGCCCGCTATCCCAGTTGGCACCCATTGAAAATGCGGCCATGCCCGACCGCACCATCATCCAATGGGACAAAGACGACTTAGAGGCTTTAGGCCTCCTAAAAGTCGATATCCTCGCGCTCGGCATGTTAACCGCGATTCGCAAAGCCATTGACCAGGTCAATCTCATTCGCGAGGAAACGCTTGATGTGGCCCACATTCCTAGAGAGGACCCCGCCACTTATCACATGCTGCAACAGGGAGATAGCGTTGGTGTCTTCCAGGTCGAGTCACGCGCGCAAATGGCCATGCTGCCTCGGCTAAAGCCTGCGTGTTACTACGACCTCGTCGTCCAAGTCGCCATTGTTCGCCCTGGCCCTATTCAAGGAAAGATGGTCCACCCTTACCTCAAAAGGCGGCAAGGCACTGAAGCCGTCACCTATGCAAACGATGCGGTCAAAAGCGTTCTTGAACGCACATTGGGCGTGCCTATCTTTCAAGAACAGGTCATCAAGCTCGCGGTAGTTGCTGCGGGATTTTCACCCGGCGAAGCGGATCAATTAAGACGAGCTATGGCTGCATGGAAACGTAAAGGTGGGCTTGACCACTTTGGTGAAAAACTCATCCAAGGCATGCTTGCCAAAGGCCACGACTTATCGTTTGCCGAGCGTGTCTTTGAACAAATCAAAGGTTTCGGCGAATACGGATTTCCTGAATCTCATGCCGCCAGTTTCGCACTCTTGGTCTACCTTTCAGCCTGGCTTAAGCGACATGAACCTGCAGCTTTTTATTGCGGGCTTTTGAACAGTCTCCCCATGGGTTTTTACTCTGCATCTCAGTTAATTCAAGATGCGAAGCGACACGGCATTCATGTGTTGCCCGTTGATGTACTGACCAGTCATTGGGAATCCACATTGGAGTTTCGCTCAAAAGCGCAAGAAAACAGCACAACGCTGGACCCTCTGGCGCAATCACAACCTGCGCTGCGCCTTGGCATGTGCCGCATCAAAGGCTTCAATCAACCCGCAGCCGAACGAATCATCGCTGCCAGGCAATCCATCACATTCAACGCCCTATACCAACTAAAGCAACGCGCAGCGCTCGATCAAGGCGAATTAGATGCCTTAATCCAGGGCAATGCATGCCTCTCAATTTCAGGACATAGGCACCAAAGCCACTGGATCGCCATGGGGTTACAAGAGGACACGCCTTTAGTTAAGCCCTCGCCAATTGACCGACCGGCACCGTTCATCACGGCGCCATCTGAACACGATGATATTGGTGCTGACTACCGGTCGCTTGGACTGACACTCAGACGACACCCCATGCGGGTTCTTCGCGAATCGTCTGATGCGTTTCATCAGTGCCTCAGAGCCACCGACCTGACGACACTACGCCACGGCCGCTTCGTACAAATCGCTGGGCTCGTGACAGGGCGACAACGGCCATCTACTGCTTCCGGCATTATCTTTATGACCGTTGAAGATGAGACACAAAACATCAATGTAGTCATCCAGCACCATGTGCAGACACACTTCAGAAAAGCCGTTCTTCATAGCCAACTGATTCGTATAAAAGGTATCCTTGAAAAAGAAAACGGGGTCATCCACGTCGTCGCAGGGCACCTCACTGATCTTAGCCATCTACTTTCAGGATTCACCATCAGATCTCGGGATTTCCATTGAGACTGATCGATGGTTCACTCACCCCATCGCAGCAAGCCGTGAGTCAAAATCGACACCCTTCCAGAGCCTCACATTGTCATGAAGCAAAGAACTTACACCGAAGGCTCGATCCCCAAGCATGTGGCGCATCTGTCAGCCGTGATGATTTGGGGATTTCTCGCGATGACGTTGGGTCAGCTCATCGAAATTGTTTACGTCGGCCAGCTCGGAACCCAAGCAGTTGCAGCGCTGACCTTCATGTTTCCCATATCAATGACCTTAAACGCCTTCACTCGAGGGATAGGTATCGGAGCCTCAAGCCTTGTCGCACAGGCCATGGGCGCCTCAGAATCTGAACGCTTGCGGCGCATCATCAGTCACTGTTATCTGATCATTGTCATCATGACAGTCACTGTATCTATCATTGGCATTTGGCTGGCCTCGCCGATTCTTGGACGCCTTGGCGCCGCCCCAGACGTACTGCCACTTGCCGCCCAATATGCTGAAATTTGGTTCCTGGGATTTCCCGCCATGGGACTTGCCATGGTGTCTAACGGCATTATCCGTTCTTATGGGGACGCGTCTTACCCCGGTTACATCATGAC
>CAYZUV010000247.1:0-3663 GCA_964481245.1 uncultured Pseudomonadales bacterium | reverse complement strand
GAGCAATACCGAGGCGTTGGACTGGCCGATTGGCTTGAAGGTCTACCGCGGTCACGGCTACCTGCTGACGAGTTGGGGGCCATGGTGCCTTTGTTCGACGAGGAAATTCCTGATGAAGTGACCGCGGGCGATCATGCAGTGGAAATGGGGTTGCCTATCGATGCGAGCGAGCTCGATATTGAGTCGATGAATGAGCGAGATCTTCCTATCGGTGAGGGTCAGTTTATGACCGAGCTCGATGAGACCCCAGAGATCCAAGAGAAGAATCGAGAGGCTTTCAGTCTCGAAGAGGGGCAGCTGGGGAAAACCCGGCCTAACAAGGCGCACCGCGTGGTTGAGCAGTATTACGACGAGTGGGATTACACCATCACGGACTATCGTCGCCGCTGGTGTCGACTCGTGGAAATTCTCGATCCTGAGGAAGATCTCGCGTACTACGAAACGTCTGTGCGGGACCACGCGCATTTGCAAAAGAAGGTGCGCGCTCAATTGAGCCGACTAAAGCCTGAACTGCTCGTCAAACAGCGAGGCATGATCGATGGTGAGTGGTTAGATTTAGAGCGAGCCATTGACGCCGTCATTGACAGAAAAATGGGTAAGACGCCAACAGAGCAACTCTACATCCAGTCGCAAAGACGCGGTAGGGATGTGGCGACTTTGTTTCTGTTAGACATGAGCGCCTCGACTGACGACAGGATAGAAGCACCTGCGCAAGGTGAAACGCCGGTTTACCATGACTTTGATTGGGATGACGATTACGTGTTTGTAGAGCCAACCGGTGATCGAATCATCGATCTCGAAAAACACGCGGTGATCCAAATGTGTGAAGCGCTGGAATCGCTGGGTGATCTGTATGGGGTTGCAGGTTTCAGTGGCTACGGCCGGGATCAAGTCGAGTACTTTCAGTGCAAGGGCTTCTCGGAACCGCTCGATGCTCAGAGTCGTGCTCGTATTGGGGGTATCAAGGCGTGCCGCAGTACCAGAATGGGGCCCGCGATTCGTCATGCCGCGCAAAAGCTTCAACAAACAGAATCTAGAATAAAAGCCTTAATCATGATCAGCGATGGTTATCCGCAGGATCACGACTACGGACATGACAGGAACGATAAAGACTATGGCATTCACGACACGACGAAGGCCTTAATGGAAGCGAAGAAACTGGGCGTCCAGACATTTTGTTTGACCGTGGACCCATCAGGACACGATTATTTGCGCCGTATGTGTCCTGACAAACAATACATGGTCATCCAGGATGTCACGCAGCTTCCGCAAGAGCTGTCCAAGGTTTATCGTAGTTTGACCGGCTAGCGCTCCAACACGATCAGTCGGGGCCAAGACGTCCAAAGTCGCCATCCTAGGTCGTCATTCAAAGTCAGCATCCAAAGGCAGCATCCAAGGGCAGTGAATCCACGATCAACGGGAAAAATGAAGACATGACGCTGACACCCTTTCACCTTGCGATTCCCGTCCATGATTTGAAACTTGCGGCCGCCTTTTACGAAGGCATGCTCGGTTGTAGCCGTGGTCGGGAGGATACGCAATGGATTGATTTTAATCTTTATGGGCACCAGCTAGTGTGTCATGAGGTGGCCAACTACGCTGCTGATCGCGCCAGTCGGCCGGTCGATGGTCAGGGTGTACCCGTGCCTCATTTTGGCGTCGTCCTCGAGCTGCCCGAGTGGAGAGAACTTCGAGATAGGCTAGTGTCCGCAAAGATTGAATTCGTCATCGAGCCTTACATTCGTTTCGAAGGAGAGGCTGGTGAACAAGCCACGATGTTTTTTCTGGATCCGTCAGGCAATGCGATTGAATTTAAGTCTTTCGGAAATATTGAAGAGGACCTGTTCAAGCGTTGAGCTTGAGGTTCAAGCTTCTCCTTTGAAGCTTCTCCCTAAGGGGCGAGCTTTGTCTTCAGGGTGTTTCAGCGAAGAAGAGCAGGGGCTTTTCTTAGTTCCAGATCAAAAAGCCTGAATGCGCCGAGAGCGACAACTGTCCCCTTTATCAAGACAGGGTTCCGCTAGCGTTGTCACCCTTTGCGTTGCGCCATTGCCAGTCTTTAGGCATGCTCAAAGCCAACCAACTGATAAACCAAGACGCAAATAACCCAGTGCCTCAAGCACGCAGATTCGTGTCGTAAGCATGCCAGTACAGAGACCTTAGGCTCGCCTCGGGAATCTCAAAGGTGATCGAACGCGCGTTCGATGAGCGAGATTAATAGGAACGATGAATCACAAGTCAGGCTACTTTTATCTCGCCGGTGTGCTCAGTTTTGTTGCACCAACGGGCATCCAAACGGTGCTGTTTCCTTGGCTTTTGGTTGTGGTGTTGCACGAGAGCCCAGAGCGGCTAGGACTTGCTCAGATGAGTTTGCAAGCGCCAATCATGTTGTTGATTATCGCGGGGGGTATTCTGGCCGATCGCGTCAATCGGGCCCATATCATCGCTGCCTGTCACCTCCTGGCGGCCATTCCGCCGCTGATGCTGTCGATGGCGATTGCTCGGGGGGAACTCACATACACCCATCTGATTTTCTACGCCTTAGCCATTGGGGTCGTGACGGCATTTGTTCAACCTGCAAGGGACGGCATGCTGAGCGAGTTAGCGGGTGATCGGCTGCAACGGGCCGTGACTTTGGTTATGGGGCTCAGTTTTGGTGGCCAGATGATCGGATTTATTGCCGGTGGGACGGCTGAGACCAGCGGACCGGAACTTCTGCTCTATTTGCAGGCCTTGATCATGGTGATTGGTGCTGCCTTTGTTTATCCCTTGGCATCGCAGGGACGACCCGCGCAGACCCAGTCCGACTCGTCGAGCGTAGCAAGTTCAATCTGGGTTGGTTTTGATTTAGTGAAGGGCTCGCCAATTATGCGTCCCGTCATTTTGTTCGTTTTTCTCATGAGCTTTATGTACGGTGGAGCCTATGTGGTCCTGGTGCCGTTGATGGCTCGAGATGCATTTGCGGGAGGTGCGGGGGAAATGGCTCAGTGTTTCATTGCGTTCGTTTTTGGAACAATCGTCATGACCGCGGTGCTGATGTCTCGAAAAGAAATTAAACGCCCCATGAACGCGATGTTGCACGGGCTGATGGTCGGCGGCCTTTGTCTGATCGCAGGGTCACTCGCCACGGAATTTGTCTGGTTTCTGGTCGCCGTATTCATTTGGGGTATGTGTGGCACGATACCCATGAGTATGAGTCGAAGCATGATTCAGAGCGCGGCGCCGGAGCAATATCGTGCCAGGGTCCTTGCTGTTTATTCGTTAGCCAATTTGGGTGGTATGCCGTTGGGCGCTGCGTGTTGGGGATTATTTGCCAATGGTTGGGGCCCCCGAATCGCCCTGTGGGTCGTCGCTGGCAGTATGGCATCGATCGTTCTGGCCTACCGGTGGCACCGAGCAAAACTGGGTCTTCCTCATCCAAACCCATCGAGCAGTTAGCGTTCAGTCGCTATGCTTTAGGGAAGCGAGGGGCTGCGCTTGATCTCAAGCATCGATCCTGGAATCCTGCTGAGGCTAGGGTCATAAGCCGACTGATTTGGCTCAGAGCATTTGCGGGCAAAGGCGAGCACTGGATAGATCAAGCCCAATCAGGCGTCAAGCGCAAGGGTGCAATAGCGCATGCCGGAAAACGCTGATGTTCAGGATCGCGGATGGTACGTGGATGGT
>CAYZUV010000246.1:0-3682 GCA_964481245.1 uncultured Pseudomonadales bacterium | reverse complement strand
TTTTTAGGTCGGCTCTATCATCCGGCCGTGGGGTTCGTGTCAGGCTGGATCTCAATCACCATCGGGTTCGCAGCGCCGATTGCGCTGGCGGCCATGACCTTCTCGGCGTATCTAGGTTCAGCGTTTCCCGACCTGCCAGGACAGGCATTGGCGGCCGGACTGATAATCACTTTGACCGGCCTTCACGGGATTACGCGCAGACTCAGTGGTGCAACTCAAGTTGTTTTCACTGGGCTTAAAATTTTCTTGGTGCTCGCCTTCAGTGCGGCGGCGCTGACTTTGGGTGAAACACAGCCCTTACCATTCTCTTTCGGTGAAGTGGAGGTGGCTTACCTAACGAGCAGCGCCTTTGCGGTATCTTTGATTTACGTCAACTATGCCTACACCGGTTGGAATGCGGCGACCTATTTGATCGATGAAGTTGATCATCCTGAGCGGAACCTGCCGAAGGTGCTGATGGTCGGCACAGGGTTCGTGATGGTGAGCTATGTTTTACTGAATTTTGTGTTTATGAAGGTCGCGCCGATTGAAGCGATGCAGGGAAAGATTGAAATAGGCATGATCGCTGCTGACTACGCTTTCGGCGAGGCGGGTGGTCAGGCTATGGGGATCACGCTGTCTATGCTGTTGATTTCAACCGTCTCAGCCATGCTGATGGCCGGCCCCAGAGTCTTACAAGTTATTGGTCAGGATTTTCGTTTGTTTGGATTCCTTGCGAAAACAAACAAGGATGGGATTCCAATGACCGCTATTCTTGCCGTTGCGGGGCTGAGTTTGGTGTTAGTGCTCACCTCCAGTTTCGAATCTGTACTGGTCTTCTCAGGGTTTGTACTGGCCTTGAACACCTTCTTCGCAGTGGCTGGCGTTTTCATTCTCCGATTCAAACAACGTGCGGCCGGCAAGGAAGTCGTCGGGTATCAGACCTGGGGCTATCCTGTGACGCCGATTCTTTATCTGGGGCTCACTGGGTGGACGCTGGTGTTTATCCTCATTGAACGGCCAAAGGAAGCGTTCGCTGCCGCGTTAATCATTCTTGTGGGGCTGATGCTTTATTGGGTATCGGAGCGACTCGGCACTGACCGTTAATCCGGGGATTGCGCGCCTCGAATACGCGGTAGATCTGCAAACTGACCTGGGCGGGATTCGGCGCGGGCTTGCATAGCCTCTTGAATTTCGTCGCGATGGAAGTGGGAGGCATTCCATATCGCGACATAATCTAAGCCATCTTGCGTGGTGTGATCGCGTGCGTAATTGATCATTCGTTTGCAACCATAGACCGCCAGTGGCGCTTTGGAAGCAATCTCACGGGCAATGGCCATGACACCGTCAATCATGGATTCATGGGTGGGGAATACGCGATTCACCAGACCCATGCCTCGAGCTTCCTCGGCCGAGACGCGTCGGCCAGTGTAAGCCATCTCTCGCACATAGCCCTCTGGGATCAGTTTCACGAGTCTTGGAAAGGTGCCAACGTCTGCGGTCAAGCCGATGTTGGTTTCGAAGATCGTGAAGTAAGCGTCCTCACTGGCATAGCGAATGTCACACGCAGTGATGAGATCAACGCCGCCGCCGATGCAGCCACCTTGAACTGCGACAAGTACCGGGACTCGACAGTTTTCTAGAATGGAAAACGCGTCTTGCATGTGGCGCGCATGATCATAAAAGGCAGTGGGCGCCTGACGTTTTCTCATTGTCGCCAGCGTAGGATCCGCGGCTTCTTCATGGCTTGAAAAGGACGCGGTATCGAGGCCCGATGAGAAGTGAGGTCCAGTTGAACTGACCACAATCACTCTCGCTCTGGCATGTTCATCGATATTGCGGATGATCTGAGGGAGTTCCGCCCAGAAGGTGGGATTCATGCTATTGCGCTTCTCCGGGCGATTCAGTGTGACGTGGGCGATTTGGTCCTCGATGGTGACGTCAAAGCAGGCATAGGTCATGGCACAGTCTCCGTAAGCGGGCGCTCTCAAACGAGCAATAATCAGTATCGGCTGAGCTTAACGCACCCAGCGGATGCCAGCAGATACCTTCCGTCCTGGCGCTCGATAGCCAAAGACTTCCTCAAAGGCGTGATCAAGTAAGTTGTCTGCTCGCAGGAAAACTTCCCAATCGGGGTTGAGCCGAAAGCTGCCCGCCAAGGAAGCGATGGTATAGCCGGGTAACGCCACTTCAAGTTGATAAGGTGGTGAGGGCGGAAAGTACCGATCCCTTTGCTCGCCGGTTCGCTTGACTGCCATGGAGAGGTTCCATTGGTCGAAATTCAGATTCATTCGGATTTGGCCCGAATGACGTGGTCGGCGTAGCTCGATTTCACCGGAAGGCGAGACTGATTTGGCGTATTGATATCCCCAATGCCAAGTCAGGTGCTGGTTTTGAGTGAATGAGCCCTCCAATTCCAGTCCGCGGCGGCGACTGTTGCCAGATTCGTTTTTCGCAGTAAAGGCATTTAATTCAGGTGAGAAGCTGAACCCGTTGATCTCGTCTTCAAGGTTGGCGCCGTAAAGGTGAAGACTGACTCGGATTGGTGACTCATTATCTCGATAGGCGAGCCCGAGATCCCAACTTCGGCTCGTTTCAGGATTGAGGTCAGGGTTCCCGACAAAGGAATCATAGTAACCAAATCGCTCAACAAAGCTCGGATTTTTGATGCCTTGGCCCACGGCTGCCGAGAGCCTCACAGGGAGGGTGGGTAAATCAAAGCTTGATTGCCACTGATAACTCATGACGTGACCAAACGCGGAATTGTGATCGCGTCTTGCGCTGATACCCATGAGAATCGCTTGCCCACGGAACAGGTACTCGAGCGTAGCGCTTCGCTGGCGCATTTGCTGAGCCTGATTAGGGTCCCCAAAAAAGTCTATCGGTGCCGAAAGTTCAAAGCGGTCGGTTTCGTCTTCGATGGAAGCCAGCAGGCCATGCGCTTCGATTTCGTATTGACCAAGCCAATGAATCTTACGTTTTTCGCCCGAGGTCTTGGTGAGGCCGTAGGCCTGGTCCTCATTCCTGTGCTTTGTTCTAGCAGTTTCAAATGTGAACGATTGTTCAAAACGGTCATTTGGCGAATGGCGTAAAGCACCCGAGCCGAACCAAAACTGAGATTCAGTTTCATTGTCTGCATCGGTCGGTAACCCCGTGCTGAACCAATCAATGGCATCGAAGTCGACCTGATCAGTGGATCGACGAGCCTGAAGATTGATCGCCCATTGATCGCTTAATTGGGATCGAGTCGAAATTCGGGCCGCCGTATGTCGTTCTCCATCCTTCTCAGAGCCAATGCGCGCGATGTTTTCGCCATCGGATTGACTAACGCTCGCGCTCAGATCGATGCGATGTCTGTCAGTGGATTTTCGAAGTTGCCCATGCCACTCACCCGAATCATGATTTCCAAGAGAGGCGCTCATTTCCATACGGTTCAACGTCTCTTCCGGCGTGAGTGTCACAATGTGAATCACGCCGGCCAGGGCGTCACTACCCCAGATCGCACTTTGCGGGCCCTTCACGATCTCGATGCGTTCGATTTGTTGGATCGGAAAGTGGGCGAAGTTAAATTCCCCGCCTTGAGTCACGTCGTTCGCCTCAACCCCGTCAATGAGCACTAGGACATGGTTAGCCTCAGCGCCTCGCATTCGAATTTGAGTCAGGGCGCCGCTGGGTCCTTGCCGGCTGACACTGATGCCAGGCA
>CAYZUV010000245.1:0-3691 GCA_964481245.1 uncultured Pseudomonadales bacterium | reverse complement strand
CGGGGAGCTCATCGTCTGACTGACCTTTGATTTCTTCCCCATCTTTTGGCGCCGTCTCAAGGATCTGAATGTGGAGATCGGAGAAGGCCTGACATAGCGATTCAAACTCATCGGTGCCCACCATGTCTTGCGGCAGGATTTCTGCGATAGCATCGAAGGTGAGATACCCTTGTTGACGCCCTAGATCCAATAGGCCTGCCAGCGCAACTTCAAGTGTTTCAGCTCCTTCTTCGGCGTCTTCACCGAGAGAGATACGGCTCGTCAAAATTTCCAGTGCATCCATTTCGTCTTCGGACGCTTCAACCAACTCACTCTCGATGATCGAATCGAAATCACCCTCGCTCATTTGATTTGACATGCTCAGATCCTTTCTTTGACGCGCCTGTTTGATCGACCCTAAGGGCACTCTGCCCCGAGTAACGACTTCATCTACCCGCTGTTTACGACTCGTTACGACTCGCTGGCTTTTACGCTCTTCCTGTAGCCATCGGACGCTTGCCGCTATTACCTACGCTTGTACCCAGTCTTACTTTTATTTATTGCGCTTTTTTTGCTTCTGTTTGCCAGATTCTGATCCATTGGCAGCGCACCTTCTCTTGCATATGCCCACCGTCATGTGTCCAGACTCGCAAGCGGTTGCTTGATTTCAGTCAACAAACGCATCAGCTTAGACGTTACGCGTCGGCCGATTCGGGTCTTTTACGGTGCGAACCAAACTCTTGGTCAGCGATTAATCTAGATTTTGTGCCTCGCCTCGGCCTACCCATGAGGGCCTATTTACACGCGCCGCCTTTACACGCGCCGCCCAATGCGCTGGCCAAATGCCTGTGGGTTAGCGCCGTTTCAGGTTCACCCAGGCGCGTGACGCCCAACTTTGCAGCAACCATGACGTGAACCTAGCCACTATCGCCGCAATGCAAGCGCATTGATGCTGCCCAACGCTGTTACACACCATCATAGATTTCATGTATAGGGCAGCATAACACTGATTTAGCTTGTGCAGGCAAGCGATCTGTCAGCTTTTAACGCGCATTTCACCCACTTAAGCGCAAGACCAAGGCAGAGAAAACCTATAAAACTGACCTTATGTTCGGTTTGATACCCCCTGATTCCGCAGATCGCGCCTTCGCTCCTTTCCTTCCTAACTCCTTTCCTTCCTAACTCCGAGACTTGATGACTTGATCGCTTCAGGACCCCACGAGATTAGTGGAGATCGTCATCTGCGGAGGGTGCGCTCAGATGGGGCCGCTCATCACTTAGGCTCAAACGCGCTTGCAATAGAACGCTGAGAGATACTGGGTGAATCTGATACCCAGACCTATTCAGAGCATCGTGGTTAGACTCGCATTTATCGCGATAGAAAGGCGTCATGGTAAGCGTGACCAAGACGTGTAGCTCGTGACCCCTTAATACAAGAGGCTAATTTGGGCTCGAAAGCTAATGAAGATGTCAACCATTCAACGGCTGAGAAACTTCCACTTTTCCTCAGGGTTTCTCCCCATTATTCGGCTCTATAGTTGCAACCCTCACTAGCCTCAGCTGGTTGCATTAGATGTGTTCTCCTCGGCAGGACGGATACACAACCAGCTGGGCTAGCTGAGACCAACCCCCCACCTTGGCTTCCTATCTTTTCGGTCCGTTTTTTCCGAGCTCTACGCGGCGCGAGTCGCAGCCCCAGCCATCGGAATCAACACGTGAATCAAACACAGCGGAGCGCATTCCAGACCCGATTGATCGCATGACCTCAGTCGGAACTAGACGTCGCTACCTCTTGCCTATGGCGTAATAAGCGCCTGCCAATCGAGTGATGGGTCGCCTAGAACCAAAAAGTGTGGGTTCAAGATCGGTGCCTTTGCGTTGTATCTAAGACTGGCAAATTCGGTATCCACCACGTCGCCGCCAGCAGCTAAAACCACTGCGTGCGCTGCGGCCGTGTCCCACTCTGATGTGGGCGCAAGCCTAGGGTAAAAATCCGCTTCCCCTGAGGCCACCAAGCAAAGCTTCAAGGAGCTACCCATGTTAGCAAGCGCCACTTCCGGCAACCGCGCCCTCAAAGTGCTCAGCAAAACATCGAGCGCTTCTGACCCATGACGACGGCTTGCCACCACAGTTAAGGACTCAAGCGGTTTCTCACAACGGCGGACACCTATAGGCTCTTTGACACCGGCACGTGTTCGCCACGCGCCCTGATCTTCCTTAAGCAGCGCACCTGAATAGGTGACATCCAGCACGGGCACATGAACCACCCCAACCACCGGAACCCCCTGATCAATCAATGCGATGTTGACCGTGAATTCCCCATTTCTGGCAATGAACTCTTTCGTGCCATCTAAAGGGTCGATCAAAAAGTACTGCTTCCACTGGGCGCGTACGGCGAAATCTGGTAATTCGCCCTCCTCTGAAAGGATCGGAATGTCTGGATAAGCTTGCTCAAGCGCGCTCACAATCACCGCATGCGAAGCGAGGTCAGCTCTCGTCAAAGGAGAGTCATCCGCCTTCATTTCAACATTGAAATCAGCTGTTTCATAAACCTGCAGAATGGCTTTACCCGCATCAATTGCGATCCGCTCAAGTGTTTCTCTCATTTTTTCGCCACTCCTGCACTGGGACCGTTAGGGTACACTGAAACACCATCGACCCGTCATTCCTGCGAAGACAACCAACCCCATGCTATCGACCGAGCGTCAAACACAACCAGCGCCAACCGACATTGTCCTGCTCGATATGGACGGGACACTGCTCGACCTCGGATATGACGATAACTTCTGGAATCATTTCTTGCCCCAAGCGTTCGCCCAAGGTCGCGATATTTCTTTGCTTGCAGCCTATCAATACGTTGAACGGACACTGGCATCGGTTCGAGGTACGCTGACGTGGTATGACATTCACCACTGGTCTCGCATTTTTGATATGGACATCCTTTCGCTCAAGGCTGAATACGCGGGCAACATTCAATACCGCCCAGGGTCGCTCGAATTCCTTGAATCTTTGAAATCACGAGGCATCAGAACCGTGCTTGCGACGAATGCACACCCCGATCTGATAGATTTGAAAGTCTCCGCCCTGAACTCGCAAGCACTGCCGTTTACGGACTTTTTCGACGAGATCCTCTCCAGTCACTTTTTCGGTAAGCCCAAGGAATCGGTGGATTACTGGCATGCAATCCAGGATACGCTTGCCTTCGAGCCAAGCCGAGCACTTTTTGTTGATGACAATCTCGACGTGCTCAAAGTTGCGCAAGCCTTCGGAATCGGTCAGTGCGTTGCAGTGAGTCAGCCTGATATTTCCCAGCCCATTCGTGAGATCGATCACTTCCCCAGCGTTACTCGCCTAACGGATCTCGTGGTGGCTCAATGAGCGGCGTCAGAATCGACAAATGGCTCTGGGCCGCCCGTTGCTTTAAGACCAGAGCCAAGGCCAAAGAGGCAATCGATGGCGGCAAAGTCGAGGTTAACGGTGCGCGCACCAAACCTTCTAAGGAGATTAAAGTCGGCGACGAAATACGATACAGAGCAGGCTTTGATGAGCGGACCTTGGTTGTTCTAGCGCTTTCCGAAGTGAGACGGGGGGCACCACAAGCAGCCCTGCTTTTTGAAGAGACCGCCGCGAGCTTAAAAGCGAGAGAGGCCGCATCCGAGTTGCGCAAAGCGCAGGGGCCATCGGTCAGAACCATGGGTCGCCCTACCAAACG
>CAYZUV010000244.1:0-3706 GCA_964481245.1 uncultured Pseudomonadales bacterium | reverse complement strand
GGTCCATGGATCAGGCTGACTTCGCTTGCGGATTGCCCTAGCTTGACGGTGCCGAAGATTGTAAGGCCTTTACGCTTATCCTAAAACGCCTTGTCGAGCCTTTCATCGCCCTGATTGTCTGGAGACTCCATCACTGCCTTCTCATCATTAGCGGATGTCAAAGGACTATCCTTCACTGTACCTCACTGTTTGGCCGACCCACACTCCTCAGCGTACCTTAAATTCTGATCATGGGCACCTAACCCCGGAGGCCTTGGCTGCTGCCATGATGTGCCTCGCAAGCTTAGCTTGCGCGTTGATTGATAAACACCGTGACGGCCAGCAATCTATACTCAAAACTTTACGATTGGGCGGCGACGTCAACCTAGAAATTCTAAAAACATCGCCACGCGACTCATCTGTAATGAATTTGAGCTTTACCTCGTCAGCATTTTCCTCGCGAGAACACTCTCATGCGCTTGCCATGAAGCGCCTACCGGGAGTTCAAAACCCATTTGCCGCAGAAAACCCTCTCTCGCTGTCTTGCGAGTTCAGGCTCCACTATAATCAGTGGCGCAGATTCAAACTCAATCGATTCATGATCCACGCTCCCAAGCCGCTCGATTCACCGCACTGCGTCCACCGAAACGCTCGAGGATACATCGAGTGATCATCCTCAAATGGACCTTATGGGCCGTAACCTCATTATTTTTTGCCGTTTTTATGGGTTTGGCCGGGGCGTTTTTATATCTCAACCCCCAAATCCCCGAAATTAGCTCCTTCACGGAGGTCGCACTCAAAGCGCCGCTGCGAATTCTGAGTCACGATGATCAGTTGATTCAGGAATATGGCGAACGGTTGATTCCTATTCGCTACGAGGACATCCCGCCGCGTTTTATCAATGCGATTCTTGACACTGAGGATAAGCGTTTTTTCGAGCACAGCGGCATCGATGTCATCACCCTTCTCAATGCAAGTTGGCAACTACTGGCCAACGCAGGAGAAATTCGATCTGGCGCATCGACCATCACGATGCAATTGGTCAAGAACATTTCCGGTGATTCAGAAGTTCGTTTCATTCGAAAATTCAAGGAAATGCTGCTCGCGATCAAACTGGAACGTGCCCTTTCAAAAGAGGAGATCCTTTCGCTTTACCTCAACATGATTCCCTTCGGAAAGCATGCTTACGGCATACAGGCCGCCGCTTTCACTTACTACGGCAAAGACATCAACGATCTAAATTTAGCCCAGACGGCTATGCTGGCGGGAATTCCCAAAGCCCCGGAAGCAGGCAATCCCATCAATGGCCCAAAACGTGCGATCGAACGTCGCAACCTGATACTCAGACGCATGCTCGAACAGGGTTCGATTACCCAAAAAGAGTTCGAAAGTGCGCGTCGCGAACCCATTTCCGCAAGCGTGTTCAGTCGTCAAATCGAGCTGCCGGCGCTCTACGTCGCCGAGCAAGTTCGTACCGAGATCCTCGATCGCTTCGGTCGAGAAGCCTATACCGCTGGGTTGGTGGTACACGCAACCGTCGACAGTCAAATGCAACGGTCCGCCGAAGCTGCGCTGATTCAAAAACTCAACGAGTATGATCGCCGGCACGGTTATCGAGGACCGGAACGCAAGGGGCTTTTTCGCGCAGGCGCGCTTGATCCTGAGCTAACTGCTGGTTTTGCAGACGCCTTGAGAGCGCTCGAAACGGTGCCGATCCTTGGGAATCAATGGCCCGCATTGGTCCTCCGAAGCGATGACCAAACCATGACGGTTATCACGGCAACTGGGGAACGGGTCACGATCGACTGGCAAGGTCTCCGATGGGCAAGGCCTTACATTGATGCTGATCGACGAGCGCCAACACCCAAGCAAAGCTCTGACATTGCGGAACCTGGTGACTTAATACGGATTGAGCGGTCGGAAAGCGGCTGGCAATTGGGGCAAGTGCCTGCGATTCAGGGTGCCTTGGTTGCACTTGAGCCCAGTACGGGTGCCGTTCGAGCGCTTGCGGGTGGGTACGATTTCAACCTGAAGCAGTTCAACCATGCGCTTCAAGCCAGGCGGCAGCCAGGCTCCAACATCAAGCCGTTTTACTACGCCGCAGCGCTGTCTGAGGGCGCGACCGCCGCAAGTTTATACAACGACGCCCCCGTGGTCTTACCCGGAGGTGAGCTAGAGGAAAAATACCGACCGAAAAATTCCGGGAGCGACTTCCGCGGTACGCTCACGCTTCGAGAAGCCCTCTATCGAAGCGTTAACCTTGCCTCACTCCGAGTGCTCCTAGATCTTGGCATCGACAAAGCCATCGATCACATGGCTCGCTTCGGATTCGACCCCACCATGTTTCCGCGCAACGTCCAAGTGGCGTTTGGCGGTGGCACGATTGCAACCACGCCTCTGGACATTGCCCGAGGCTATGCGGTCTTCGCCAATGGCGGCGTGCCCGTAGAGCCCTACTTCATCGAATCGATCCGTTCCATCAACGATGAGGAACTGCTTGATCTTGACCTGGACCCCCTCACTCATGAAAGAAGAGACCCTCGCGCGCCGATCATCGACCCGCGAGTCGCCTTTATCCTGAACAGCATCCTCAATGACACCATCGTCAAGGGAACCGGTCGTAAAGTGCTAAGGGAGCTTGAGCGCCAGGACATTATGGGGAAAACGGGCACCACCAACGACGCAGATCTTTGGTTTTCAGGTTACAACGAGGATCTTGTGGCCACCGCCTGGGCTGGATTTCCAGACAATAGCCCCGTTGGTAATCGTGAGTGGGGTTCGACCACTCCCATCGAGACTTGGATCGAGTTTGCGCGCTCAGCCTGGCCAGCCGAACGATCAAAATCCACTGCACTACCGGAGGGCCTGGTTTCCATCAAAATCAACCCTGAGACTGGACTCAGAACCCTGCCCGGGGATCCGAAAGGTCGATTCGAGCTTTTTCGTAGCGAACTCGCACCCCCGACGCTCGAATCTCGCAGTCAACTCGCGCCGGACTCAGGGATCCAACAAATTTTCTAAACCTCGCGGAAAGGCGGGAACAACCCTGCATCGCAATCTCCATTTCTAGGCCCAGAACGCAAAAAAATGCAAAAGGACGCAAAGGGCACTGGCTCTCCAAGAGGGTATGTGCGGCTACGCCAAATGCGGTTGCGACAGACCGAGGGCTGGCGCCCAGCCAGACCGTTTCACTTGGTGAGAGGTTAGAGCGAGTCAGTTGACACACCCACTGCCCGAGGGGCAAGGCTATGACATTACATGGACTAAGTGGTGTTTTGGGCATTCTCAGCCGGAGACAAACACCACTTGGCGATTATGAAGCGTAAAAACCCCTGTCCTCATCAACGGAGTGGTAAAGGGCCAGGTTCTGAGCCTCATCAACGGTTGCTGGTCTTGCGTAGAGGTGAAGGAAACTGCTTTGAGCCCCAATCTCAATCCGGATTGGGGCCAAGAGGCATTAGGCGCTTGCAGCACCGCGACGGAAGCGCTTATTGAAGCGGTCGATACGACCTGCAGAGTCGATGGTTTTCTGTTTACCCGTGTAAAACGGATGGCACTGCGAACATACTTCGATTGAGATATCCTTACAGAGCGTCGACTTCGTTTCTATGACATTCCCACAGCTGCACGTTGCTGTGATGTTCTCATACTGCGGGTGGGTTTCGGCTTTCATCGGCTTTCCTTGAGGTCGTCTCCCCGTTTCGGGGGCGCAAATGATAGCAGAGAC
>CAYZUV010000243.1:0-3714 GCA_964481245.1 uncultured Pseudomonadales bacterium | reverse complement strand
AGCCGCGGCGAGAGGCGCTGAATACGGGTCATGTCCTGGGGATCTCTAACACTTGACCGATACGTATTTTATCGGACCTTAGTGAGTTCAGTTCCTTGATCTGCGCTGAAGAGACCTGAAACCGTTCAGCGATTTCAGATAACGTGTCGCCACGCCGAATTTTATAAGTCATGGCTGTTCCAGGCTGTTGCGCAGAGCGACTGGCAAGCAGGGTGCCTGGCGGCGGGTTGCTTCGAAAATACGCATCAACTCCCTTGAAAATGGCGCTGGCTAATTTCTCTTGATGTGCTTTCGAAGCCAGCCGATTGGCTTCCCCTGGATTCGATATAAAACCAGTCTCGACGAGAATAGAGGGAATGTCAGGTGACTTCAGGACAATAAACGAAGCCTGCTCGACCTTTGCTTTGTGCAACTTATTGAACGGCTTCAAGGCACTGAGAACAGATTCACCGATCAGGATACTCGAGCTCAGTGATGCGGTCATGGACAGATCAAGGAGAACCTCGGCGAGCACATCATCTTTGTCGTCTAAACTGACACTGCCAACACCACCGATTAAATCAGCACGATTTTCCTTTTCAGCCAACCATAACGCGGTCTCACTGGTTGCACCTGATTCAGAGATTGCGTACACCGACGCGCCGCTCGCATCAGGTGTTTTCCAGGCATCTGCGTGAATTGAAATAAACACATCCGCTTGATGCTCTCGCGCAATCGCCGTTCTTTTTCGATGGGCCACATAGTAGTCACCACCACGCGTCAGAATAGCTTGATAGCCAGGATGTCGATTGGTTTCTTTTTGTAGCGCTTTAGCGATATCAAGGACGACGGTCTTCTCGTAGATTCGCTTGGGTCCAATGGCGCCTGGGTCGTCGCCCCCGTGACCTGCATCAATCGCAATTACTAAATTCCGATTCGTTTGGGACTCCGCTCGGGCAGCAACTTTCTTCGAGGGATCGCTTGCAGCAGCCCCTTTTGGCGCCTGGAATAGATCAACCACCAAACGATCGCCATACTGATCAATCGGCTTGAGCACAAAGCTCATTGGCTTCACTCGCGCAGAGAGTTCCAAGACCACTCGGAGATCAGTTGATGACTCCGGGGACAAGCGCACACTCTTTATCGGCCCCTTAAACAACTGCTTGAGCCACTTTCGATCTCGCATGGGGCTCGAAGGCGCTGAGACGCCTGAGAGATCAATCACCACGCGATCCGGATTCTCAAGTGTGAAAAGCGTGTGCTCAACTGGCGAACTCAGGTCCATCACCAATCGAGTCTTTTCGGGGGACTCGTGGCTTCTGATGCCCTCGAGGTCTGTTGCTCGTGTGAGGGTAGGGCAAAGACAAAGACCAAGGACGAGTAGGACTTGAAGGGCGCAAGCATTGGCGGACGATTGACCTACTCGCCCAAAGCAGGTCTCGAAAAGCAGGAACATCGCTTGAGTCATGCTGTCTTCTCAACTTGCTGTTTCAGATAGAACCTTACTTGGTACCTACATTTAGAGCCCTGAGTCACAACGGCTTCGATCATCGACTCAACCGCAATCTAGCGAAGATAACGCTGGCCGATAGGTTAACAAAGCTGACCCCAAATTTCACAACCTGACACCTCAACGCGCTCGCCCTCTGGTCAGCGGTGAAGACCTTGTTCCTCGTCAGTTGACCTTACCCTCAGCCGCCTGAAATGCACTCAGGATAGCTAGGCCGACTTCACTTGTGGCGCCCAATTTCAGCTCACGTGCCGAACCGAAACCAGCGCTCAGCGAAATCACCAAATCGGCGGGCGGCAACACGCCCTTCCCTTTGAGGGGCCACTCGACCAGACAAATACTGCGGTCGTGGACGTAATCCTCGAATCCCATGTAATCCAATTCTTCTGGGTCGGTTAGCCTGTATAGATCGCAGTGGTAAATCTCGAGGCCAGCGACATGATACGGCTCGACTACCGTAAAGGTCGGGCTTTTTACAGCCCCCTCGTGCCCAAATGCTCGAAGGAGGCCGCGACAAAAGGTGGTCTTTCCCGCGCCCAAATCGCCTTCGAGATGAATCATGAGCCCCGCCTTCAAATGGGCTGCTAACCGACCAGCGAAAGCCTCGGTGGCTATGGGTGAATCAAGATCTCTTCGCATCACCCTCACCTCGCAGTGAACGGCCCAATCGTTGAATAACATCAGACGCCAGCATTCCCGCCTCACCCAGCTCAGCTGCCGCCCAAACCCCCGCGCGACCATGGTGAGCCACGCCCTGCCCTGCTGCATCAGCTAACGAACCCATTTGAACGATCAAGCCGGCGATGCAGCCCGTGAGCGCATCTCCCATACCTGCTGAAGCCATGCCTGGCGAGCCAAGCGTGTTCACCGCTGCGGCTTCACCGTCATGGACCAAGGTGGCGGCCCCCTTGAGCACAATCACGGATTGGTACCGGGCCTGTAACGCTTCGAGCACCGCTAAACGGTGGGGGTCGACAACTCCGTGGCCTAGCAAACGAGCGGCCTCTTTGGGATGGGGCGTAAGAATGGCAGACCTCATTGGTCTAGGAGCGCGTGCAAGCAAATTAAGCGCATCCGCATCGATCACCATGGGTTTTTCGATGCCTAAGGCCCCCTGGAACAAGTCAGTCGACCAAGCGCTCTGACCCAACCCTGGGCCAATTGCCACCACATCTGCCCGATCAATGAGCGGCGCCAGCATCAACGAGTCAGATACACCTCGCACCATCAATTCAGGTCGATAAACGGAGAGTGCCGAAGCGTGGTGCGGGTGGGTTGCTAGTGTCACAAGGCCCGCACCAGTTCGCAAAGCCGCTTCCCCAGCAAGGAGTGCAGCGCCCGCCATGCCAACATCACCGCCAATCACCAATACGTGACCAAAATCGCCTTTATGTGCCGCCCGCGAACGAGGG
This sequence comes from uncultured Pseudomonadales bacterium, assembly GCA_964481245.1. Taxonomy (GTDB): domain Bacteria; phylum Pseudomonadota; class Gammaproteobacteria; order Pseudomonadales; family Azotimanducaceae; genus UBA9926. The sequence continues at coordinate 813 of CAYZUV010000243.1, read as the reverse complement.
GGTAACGCCCTGGCGACGAGTCGTCTGACGCCAGTGGTTTTGAACTGCGCCGCTGCATCCGCAGGCATACCCAGATCGCAAACGGATACGATGCCCGCATAGTCGGGTCCTGCTTCGGAGTGCAGTCCAATTTTGTCTGCGATGAACGTCACCGTGTGGGACGCTCGTACACATTCGCCATCGGCCCGACCAAAATCAGGATGAAGCCCAGAAGGCACATCAAGCGCCAGCACTGGGGCGGGCTTCGCATTCAGCCAGCGAATCACGCGATCGTATGGGGTTCTTGGGGGTCCGCTTGCGCCCAAACCCAGCAGCGCGTCAACAAAGAGATCAACTTCCAACGCGGCGTCTTGCAAGACCTCATCCCAAGCACGAGGCTTAAGTCCTAACGACAGGCAGTGCGCTCTCGCCGAAAGCGCATCCTGGCCCAATTTATCAACATCGCCCACCTGAACCAGGGTCACATCATGGGCTTTTGAGGCCAGCTTGGACGCCACCAGATAGCCATCCCCTGCGTTGTTACCTGAACCACACAGGATGCAAAATCTAGATGCCTCTGGAAACGCTTCATGTATCTTGGCCACCGCGGCATCCGCGGCCCGAGCCATGAGGGTGAGCCCTCGTATGCCATAATCCACGATCAGCGTCCGGTCCATCACACGGATCTCTTGAGCGGTGTACAGGCGGTCCGAAGACATGAAAATTCCGAGATGAAAACCCAGCATTATAGCGCAGCAGCATTGTGAACAAGGATCAGTCTCTGCCTCTCAGCGATCTCCTTCAGCTGATCAAAACGTGGGCCCAAGACCTAGG
>CAYZUV010000242.1:0-3732 GCA_964481245.1 uncultured Pseudomonadales bacterium | reverse complement strand
CGCACTTTTAGAGCGCACTTTGCATGCCTGGCAACAGCTTTGGAGATTCTTTTCGCGTCACGACCTTTGGCGAGAGCCACGGGCCTGCGCTTGGTTGTGTCATCGATGGCTGTCCTCCAGGGTTGCCGCTGGCAGAAGCTGATCTTCAGGTTGATCTTGATCGAAGGAAACCTGGTACCAGTCGTTATGCAACCCAGCGACGAGAGTCTGATACGGTCAAAATATTGTCCGGCGTTTTTGAAGGGGTCACCACTGGAACGTCTATTGGTCTAGTGATCGAGAACGAAGACCAACGCTCGAAGGATTACTCCGAAATTAAGGACGTCTTTCGGCCCGCACACGCTGATTTCACCTACCACGCGAAATATGGCGTGAGGGACTATCGTGGAGGTGGTCGGTCATCTGCGCGTGAGACCGCGATGCGGGTTGCGGCCGGTGCGATTGCTAAGAAGTATCTTACACACCACCATGGAATTTCGGTCCGAGGGTATCTCGCGCAAATGGGGCCCATCAAGGTTCAGAAACTTGACTGGGACGTCATTGATCAGAACCCATTCTTCTGTCCGGATGCCGATCGGGTGGTCGAGATGGAGGCATTGATCGACCAGCTTCGACGAGATGGGGACTCGGTGGGGGCGCGAATCAATGTGGTTGCCCAAGGTGTGATGCCCGGGTTGGGTGAGCCGGTGTTCGACCGATTGGATGCCGACCTGGCAAAGGCCATGATGAGCATCAATGCGGTGAAGGGCGTTGAGCTGGGCGACGGCTTTCAAGTCGTAGAGCAAAGGGGCTCTTTCCATCGAGACGAAATTCGACCCGAGGGTTTCCTATCTAATCATGCAGGCGGTGTGTTGGGAGGGATCTCAACTGGGCAGGAGATCCAGGTGAGCTTGGCACTCAAGCCCACATCCAGCATCACCCAGCCTGGTCGAAGTGTGAATGAGCGGGGCGAGCCTGTGGATGTGGTGACCAAGGGCCGCCACGATCCCTGCGTGGGTGTGCGTGCGACGCCCATTGCTGAGGCAATGATGGCCTTGGTTTTGATCGATCATCTGCTTCGACTTCGCGGCCAAGTCAGTGAAATCGACAGACCCTGATTGAGGCCCGACCGTTTCGCTGTATCGCTAACAGTTGGCGAGCAGATGGCCTGCCGGTAAAATTCGGCCCCGTTGAAATCGATGGATCGTCGGACGTCGAGCATTGCTCAATGTCGTAGTCAGGTGTGAGCAAAAACGTAGAAGAGTATCGGACCATGAAAGAAGTCAATGTGGCCATTGTGGGCGCGACCGGCGCCGTTGGCGAGGTGATGTTGGAGATTCTTGCTGAAAGGCAATTCCCGGCGAAATCAGTCACTTTGCTGGCCAGCGAGCGTTCAGCAGGCACGCGTATCCCATTTAAGGACAAGAATCTGACGGTAAAGGATCTCGCAACTTACAATTTTTCGGAGACAGACATTGCGCTTTTTTCAGCAGGCGGTAGTGTGTCCGAGAAGTATGCTCCGGTGGCTGCCAGTCAGGGTTGCGTGGTGATCGACAATACCTCGTTTTTTCGGCGCGATGTCGACATTCCGCTTATTGTTCCCGAGGTCAATTTGCACACACTGGGCGCCTTTCGGAATAAGAAGATCATTGCTAACCCCAATTGCTCGACCATTCAAATGGTGGTCGCATTGAAACCGATCTATGACGCAGTCGGAATCTCAAGGATCCACGTCTCGACCTATCAAGCGGTCTCTGGCTCCGGTAAGTCCGGGATTGAAGAGCTGGCGGGCCAGACTGCGAAATTGCTCAATGCTCAGGAGATTGAAAGCCGCGTTTATGGCAAGCAGATCGCGTTCAACGCGGTCCCCCACATCGACGATTTTCAAGACAATGGGTTTACAAAGGAAGAGATGAAGATGGTGTGGGAAACGCACCGCATCTTTGAAGATGAGTCGATCCAGGTTAGTCCGACCTGTGTTCGGATCCCAGTGTTCTTTGGGCACTCCGAGGCGGTTTATGTGGAAACCAAGTCGCCCTTGAGTGCCGCTGATGCCACAGCGCTGCTGAGTTGTGCCCCGGGGGTCGAGATTCTAGATACCCGAGCGCGAGGCGGCTACCCCACCGCGGTCACCGAAGCCGCCGGGACAGACCCGGTGTTTGTAGGACGTATCCGAAACGACGTGTCAAATCCCCTCGGTCTACACCTGTGGGTTGTCTCCGATAACATCAGGAAGGGGGCGGCGCTCAACAGTATCCAAATTGCTGAATCACTCCTCAGTGAGTTATAACGAGGGTATTCGGATCGAATCCTTTTATTAGAGTGGTGTCGACGAGGGTGAGGTCTAGGGCAAACGGGCGAAAGAGAAGTCAATGTGCCCGATGTGAGCTCCGAGCAGATTAACAAGAGGGACGATGATGCAGAAACAGCCGGTGAGCAAGACGATGGTCCCAGCCCACTTGGGTATGATGGCGACACTTCTTTTATTCTCCCATTGGACACTTGGATTAGGGCTCGGGAATATCGAGGTTCAGTCAGCCTTGAGTCAACCGCTGCGAGCTGAGATCGAGTTGGTAAATGTTGGTGATTGGACTGCGAGCGATCTAAAAATCGCACTCGCCGAAACCAACGATTTCGAGCGTTTAGGTGTTGAGATGGCGCCCGGATTGTTTGATCTAGCATTTGAAACGGTCGACGGGAGAGGGGGCGCCTTCATCCGAGTTCGAAGCGAGGCGGCGATTTTGGAGCCGTTTCTCCATTTCGTTCTGGTTCTAGACTGGCCCGGCGGACGTTTGCTGAAAGAATATACGGTGCTCCTCGATTTGCCGAGAACCACTGAGGTGGTTGCACCCGTGAAGCGCGGCCAGGCGACGCGACAGAGTCTAGAGGCGATGGGGACTGATCGAGCCTCGGCTTTGCGCGGTGCTCGAACGGATACAGAGCAGATGACCACGCTAGGTGACACTTTGTGGGACATCGCGCTCGCCACTCGCCCAGATCGTTCGATCAGTATCCCTCAAATGATGTTGGCGATTCAGCAAGAGAATCCTGAGGCTTTCCTTGGTGGGAATATCAATCGATTGAAAGCTGGATACCGACTGCGCATTCCTGACTTGGCGGATGCCGCCCGACTAGCGGCCGAAGAGGCTGAGGCGGTCGTGGATGCTCAAAACAAGGCGCTCTTGGACCCACAACCTCAAAAAAAAACTTCGTCATCGTCTGAATCTATCGTAGGCACGACGCTCCCCCAAGAAACGGAAGACACAACACCCCGTGATTCAAGTGGTGCGGAATTGCGGCTTGTCGCTGACGAGACGTTTGAGAACGATCAATCGGTTAATCCCGAAGTTGCGTCACTCACCGACGCCTTGTCGCAAGCTGAAGTTGCTTTGGCAGCGTCGGTCAGTGAGCAGCAAGTGCTCAGCGATCGATTAACGGCGCTCGAATCAAATTTAGTGGCGTTGACATCGACCATCGAGGTCAAAGATCGCGCGCTGGCAAGTCTTCAGCAAGAGTTAATGACGCTCCGCAATCAAGCACCACCTCCCAGCCCCGGTTGGGCAAACCCCTTGGTGTTGGGATTGCTCCTGGTGGTCGTGATGCTGGTGGTTTTGATTCTTGTGCTCGCCAATCGGCTGCGCCAGCAAGCCCGGTGGGTAGAGGGATTGGCTGCCCGTCCCAATCAACCCGTTGAGACTTCAGAGAGCCAGTCGGCTGCCGAATCAAAACCGCAAGACGAGGTGACCCCATCCG
>CAYZUV010000241.1:0-3742 GCA_964481245.1 uncultured Pseudomonadales bacterium | reverse complement strand
GCGAGGCGCGGTTGGTGGTCAACACACCCATTACCGATAACGTTGCCCTAAAGATCTTCGGCACCAAGATCGATTACGACGGTTTCATGGATAACATCACGACAGGACGTGGCGTGGCAGAAAAAGACTACGCGAATGTTGGTGCTACCCTTCTCATCGACAATGACCGGTTTGATGCGCTTTTGACGGTCGAAGGCTTCTCAGATGCCGGCACACTCGATGCATACCACACTAACTACAACACGCCAGCTGGTGTCATCCCGAAGCCACCCGAGGGATCACCCGAGAACGATTACAGCGGGGGTTTCCTGACTTGTACGTTCATACAAATCGGTCTGTTCCCAGGGACGTGTAGAACGAGTCTTGACACGCCTGGATTCTCAGACAATGACAAAGACAATGTTTACGACCTAGAAACCGACGCTGTGACGTTGAATATGACTTACGCGCTCAATGAGAATCTCACCCTGGCCTCGGTCACTGGTGTTAGGAAAGTCAACGAGTATCGGATCTATGATTTCGATGCGTCTGCTGCACCTATGATTACCATTGAGCGGTTCAATCAATACGAGCAAAAGAGCCAGGAACTGCGCTTGGATGGGGCCTTCGAGAGGGCGAAATTCACGGCCGGGGTCTACTACTTCAACAATGAATTTGAGCAGGATTGGATCACTGGAGATCAGTTCTGGGGGATCTTGTTTGGCGGCTTGTTGAGAGCTCCAAGCTTGGGTGCTCCTGGGGTTTTGACTGAAGAGGGGATACCCGCGCTTGAGGGCATAGACGGCTTGACCGGCTGTTTTATCGGGGTTTTCGCGCCCACGAGCTGTGATACAGGTCTGACTGCAGCCCCTGCGCCCGGAGAGGTCATTACTCAGATTCTGTTCGAGGGGCAAGAAACAACCTCTATCGCCGCTTTCGCTCAGATGGATTACAACATCACGGATGACCTGACGGTGACCGCAGGTCTGCGTTGGACTCGTGAAGAAAAGGACTTTATTGCAGGACAAGCCTATCTTTCGAACGAAGCTCGTTCGCGTTTGAGGAATTTCCCCTCGTACGCTGACTTGTCTCAGGAGTGGACGGAGCTGTCTCCCAAGATTGGTCTCACGTACCAAATCAGCGACGATGCAATGGCCTTCATTAGCTATTCGGAAGGGTTCCACTCTGGCGGGTTCTTTGGTGTAAACCAAAACATTCGTGACTTTGAGCGTGACCAGTACGATCCCGAATATGCAGGCAACTGGGAAATTGGTTACAAGAGCCAGTTACTTGAGAACCGCATGCGGTTGAATGTCACCTACTTCAGAAATGATTTTGAAGACAAGCAGGAGTCCTTTGTAGCGCTAGACCCCGATACTAAGACCGTCGCGTCAGTCTTCGATAACGCAGCAAGTGTGATTTATCAGGGTCTGGAAGTCGAAGTGCAATACGTTTTCAACGAGTATTTCAGGGGCTTCCTGAACTACGGTGCGCTTGATGCAGAGTATGATGAATTTGAGACTGACATTAACCCTAATGACGCAGAAACCATTGTGGAGGACGCAAGCTTCCTGACGCCGCGTAATGCGCCAGACTTTACGCTGGGTGTTGGCGGCACGCTGTCTCTGCCCATGGGTGATGGGACGCTCGAGACGTTTGTGAAATACACTCGCATCGGCGAAGTGGATGCCAATCTACTCAACCTCAAGCAGTCTAAAATTGCAGAGCGCGATGATTTGGCTGCCTCAGTCGGCTATTACGCAGACAACTGGTCCTTGGTGGCTTACGGCAAGAACTTGACCGATGAGCGGTTTGAGGTGTTCTTCCCGATCGCGACGCTGTTCGCTGCCGGCTCGGTTAATCGCCCAAGAACGTTAGGGGTTGAGTTGTCCTATCAGTTCTAACAACGTCTGAGTCAGAAAAACCCAGCTTCGGCTGGGGTTTTTTTTGCCCTTTAACTCAACTGCGCGAATGATCTTTAGGGGTAACGACTCAAACTCACGTGATTGTTTAGAATACGCCGAGAGATTGAGCGTCGAAATCGACGAATGTCTGGCGGAGTAGTGGGCGCTGAATGTGTTCTTTCTAAGAGCGCCGCGCGCTGTTATTTTCTAGGGTTTTCATACTTTGAGTGTAGATGAGCGCGTTTACGCTCTAATGCTCGCGCTTGATTGAACCCCACGTTAAGCCGCGCCTCAATGGTAGCCTGCGGGGCTTTCAACGGATGGAATCGACGCGACCGGCGCTATTTACCACTTATGAGCCTAATCGACTTGATAATAAGAAAGAAAAAGTGACCTATGGTTAGTACATACCCACGACCAAGATGTTTCAGTTCAGTATCGCAAGGGGTTCTAGTGGTCCTTCTCACGCTGAGTACGACAAGCGTTGCGGAAATGTACTGTGGTGACGAGTCAAAAGTTGAATGGAATGAGACATTAGCGCCGACAGTGGGTGCTATCAGTATTGAGCGTCAAAACGTCTTTTCAGAAGAGGAAGCCGCTTGGTGGCCCTACGCCTTGGCAAATCGGCTTCACATCATCACCCACGATTCGGTCATTAGGAACCAATTGTTGATCAAGACCGGTGATCAATTAGATAAGCGACGCGTCGCTGAATCAGAACGATTGCTCAGGCGGAAGGAATATTTAAGTGATGCAACTGTCTCTATCGTCGTGGATTCCGCTTGCGAGGGAGCGGTTGATCTCAAGGTTTTGACAGAGGATCAATGGTCGTTGACGCCGCATCTTTCGCTGTCCTCATCAGGCGGGCAAACCCTTTGGGGTATTGGAATCACGGAACGGAACTTGTTGGGCCAGGGGCTCGCCTTGCGCCTCAGGCGCGACGAGAACTTAGATCGAAGTGCCAATCAGCTAGGATTAAGTTCGGATCACCTGCTTGGCTCGCGCTACGCTGGAAGCCTTTGGCTGTCGGATAATGATGATGGCAAGGACTTAAGTGGCTCGATTGGGCATCCATTTTATGCGCTAGATACAGAGACTTCTTGGCGTTTCGCCGTCCAGGACCGTCGTTGGCGGCAAGCGCAATTTGCTTTGGGCGAGAGAGTTTTGGATCGAGCGGTTGAGTCTCAATCGCTATCTGCATCCTGGGGTTGGCTGAATCGCCTGGGGGGCGACGCAGCCACAAGGTGGTACCTGGGTGCTCACCTCTCGGAGCAAGCCCGTTCTGACGACAGAGAGGTAGGCAGCCCTCCAGAGCGTGTTTATGACCGACGATATGGCGTCGGCTATTTGGGCTATGAACGCATTGAAGACCGTTACCTAAAAACCACGGAAGTCGATCTGATTGGCCTGACGGAAGACATCCCGATTGGCCTCAACTATGCGCTGTTTGCTGGTTATGTTGCAGGCCAAGAGGCGTTACCACACAGACTTTGGTGGAAGGGGCAGATCTCACTTTCACCGATAGGCACCGAGGCTCAGCTGATGCAGTTGAGAATGACAACCGAAGGTATGACGGGCGGTGATCAGAGTGAATTTGACCTTTCCGCATCCGCACGATGGCTCTGGAAACGCGGTCATGGCGTTAGCTATCAGGTGAGGGGCGAACTCAACCGCGTGGTGCAACCGTTTCTGGGTTATCAAACGTATCTCGGCGCGCATACGGGAATGAAGGGTTTCACGGACCGGATCGTCTCGGGCCGAACGAGCATGCGTTGGACCTTGGAGCGTCGTGAGGTCACGGATCTAGATTTGTTTGATGTGGCGCGCTTAGGGTGGACCACCTTTCTCGATATTGGGCG
>CAYZUV010000240.1:0-3755 GCA_964481245.1 uncultured Pseudomonadales bacterium | reverse complement strand
GGTCAAACGCTAGAAATTCTCGATTGGTGACTTCGAACTGACCAAGATAGAAAGGCCGGGTAACCGTAACTTGTCGTTCTATCTCGTTGCTTCTCCGGCCCCGCGCTCGTCTGGGTGCACCCAACGCGACGTCGCCAGGCTCGATCAGCTGCAGACGGCCGCCTTGATGGGTGTTGATTTGCGCGGGAATTTTTGCCAGCTTCGCTGCTTCGACAGACAACAATTCGAAGCTGAGCCGAGTTGTTTGTCCAGCAATTGGGGTCACCCGTTGGCTGACGTCTGCATAACCCGCTTTCTTGAGTGTCAATTCGTAAGGCTTACTCAGCAATTCTTGCCCAAGCGTCAATTGGGGTGTCGATATCCCGTCGAGCAAAATGTCAGCATCCTTCGGGGTCACCGAAATCGCCAAGACGCCCAATCGCGGTGTTAGATTGAGATCCAGAGAACGTGTCTCGTCCGGCGAAAGGGATAGCGCTCGTTCGGCCGCATCGAATCCGGCTTTCTTTGCCGTAATCGATAAGGTTTCGTCCGGCGCGACGGATGTCGTCAGCGGCGATTGCCCACGATACTCGCCATTGATCTGAATGGAGGCGCCGCTGGGCTGGGTTTTAACGCTGAGTGTTGCATCTGAGGGTTCAAGTTTGATGGTGGCTACGGTTTGTGCCACGCCTCGTTCAATGTCGAGGCGGATCTCCTTACTTTTATAACCGGGGTGTGAAAAGCGAATGCGTCTCTGGCCCTCGAGAATGGGCAGCGTGGCGGGCGTCAGCGCGAGCACCTCGTCATCCACTGCCACATCGGCCGCCGTGGGTGTGGTTGAGACGGTGATCTCTGCCCAAGCAGGTTCAAGGTTCAAGTCAAAAGCTTGCTCGATCCGCCGCCCAGTGACTTCGATTTCAAAATCAGCGGTTACGAAACGGGGATGACGCAGGCGCACAGTGTGCAATCCTGCAGCTACGTCAAACCGCTCAAGCGGTGTAACGCCAACGTGCTGCCCATCCATTAAGATCTCTGCGCCAGCCGTGTTTGCGCTGAGCGTGACAATGCCAGGCAAAGGTTCGAGCGCGAGACGAATACGCTGACTTGGCACATCCTCGATTGTCACAGTCGTCTCGATCGGTGCATAGCCTTCTGCAACTGCTCTAATTTCGATGTCTCCTGGCCGGATCAGAAGACGATCACCCAATGGGTAGTGCCATCCCTTGGTAATCGCAAACGACGTCGATTTTGGTTGCCAGTCAAATTGAACCGCGCTCGCGGTGAAGAGAAACCAGCCGATTGCAAACAATGCGATTGCGGCTGCGCTGAGCAAAACCGTCAGACGGCTCGGCCCTTTTCGACTCTTTGCTGGGTTGAGATCGGGCGCCTCGAAAGGGGTCGATCGAATGGGCGTGTCTTGTTCCATGGACATCAGAGTACGTCCTTACAGCGGATGTCGAGATTGATCGACCCGCCCTCCATAGGAATTTCGAAATCGATTCGCGTGTCAACGTAACCGAGTCGCTTCCCTGTTAGGGTATACCGACCTGGAATTAGTCTCAGGCGGGTTTCACTGAGGGTACCCAACTGACCTTCAGGTCCTGACCTCAGCAGGCGCACAAAGGTCAACCCATCGGATGTCAGAACAACATCGCGCGCGGCTCTCGCAAGCGTCAACAGCCTCGCCAGCGTTAGCCGCTGCTGATCCATGGCGCCTTTGGGTGCAGCGAGCCGACTGATCGAAACGATCCAGGCTTGAGCGGCGGCAAGCCGCTCGTCACTTTGCAGTTGTAGGGGGTCAGCAAGGAAGGCCGCGCCTTCTTTCTCGAGCAAGAGGCGCTCATTCGCTGTCTCTCTTTTGGCAACAAGCGCTGCTGAATTTGGGCTGAGCGTATCGAGACGATCCAAGAATTCCAAGGCTTTAGACCAGGCGCCATCCGTCATTGCCATATCAAATTCTTTCTGCAGCCGATCCATTCTTTGGTTCGTCTGCTTGCTGGCAAGCTGCGCGAGCCCCTCTTCGGCGTCGCCCTGATTAAGGGGTGATGTGAGCGCCTGTTGAAATCGTGCTTGTGCCGCTTCAAAGTCTCCCGACTCTAGCGCACTGAATCCCTCAGACATCCAACGCTGAAATGTCTGCTTGGCAACCGCTTCTCGAGCCTCATTAAGCTTCGATAGCGTTAAAGGCCAATCGGGCACTTGTGACTGGGCTTGTTGGAGTAAAGCCAATGCGGCCGCAGGGTCTTGTTGCTCGAGTCGCTCTTCCGCTCGTGTGATGGTCATCATGACGTCTGGCAGGCGCTGAGCTTTCGTCTTTCCCGCTCGAAAAACAGGCGACGTTGGGTCGAGCAGGGTCAGGACGTTGTATTGCGCTTCTGCTTGTTTGAATTCATTGCGCTCAAGCAACCTGTTTGCATCGGCAGTCAAGGTGTTGATGACGGAAGGTATGCGGTTCTCGATGGCCGCAATCTCCTCGATAAGCGCCCGATAGGCATTCAACGAGGACTCACCCTCGGTTTGGCGAAAAAAGTCATCGGCCTCGATCGCGGACTGATTGATTTTGATCAGCGCAGCTTCATCCCAGAACCTCAAGCCTCGATCTTCAAGCGCTAGAAGCCGGCGGAGGAATTCCTCAGCCAGGGCCTCAGCTTGCTCGAGTGCTAAGGTGTTTTTGGCCGCCTCGAGCGGCGATTTTTTGATCACGGGTTGAGCGGTTGCCGGCTCGAATTGACTGCTTTGGGGAAGGTTTGGTGAGTCGTCTGGGGGTGCAACCCATTGCGGCAAAATGACAAAGACAAATCCTGCCGCGAGAATTAGGGCCAATGCCATCCAGAACTGCTGTCGGCGCGTTTGCTCGCGTGCCGTCTCATCCGAATCAATGCTCGCCATGGCTGTAGGGTTGTTTGAGTGAAGCGGGGCCGTTTCAGTGGTGATCGAGTGAACGCTGCGATCCCCGCTGTCGATGGCAGACCACCAACTTGAGAAGTCTATTGCACGACCTTCGGTGATTGGTTGGAGCAGATCTAAGCTCGCCTTTGGCACTGTGTCCATGCCTTCAGGCTGCGTTTCATGAAGGAGCCACGCGCAAAAGTCTTGCGCGCGAGTCAACGGTTGCTCGGTATGATTGAACCAATGAGTAGGCCAGCCAGGCCGGAGCAGTATCGGATCGCCACGGGTGGTCAGATAAGCCGACTGTTGTAGATCAGGGATGAGGTGACCGTGATGCTCTAAGCTCGCGATCGCGCCAATAAGCGATCGAAGTGCGTCCGGTCGCCGGACCAGATCCCCTGGGTTGATGGGTCCCAATAGCTCGCCGTCAATGCGCTCGATCAGTGCCCACCGGTCGGCGTCTTTAGGTGTCAGCAGGGTTTCAAAGCGAGCCAAATGAGCACTCTGGCGCTGATTGATGCTCTCGCCAAGCGTTTGCGCCGATTGGGCATCTAGTTGACTGGCTGGCAGGTTGTACACCACATAAGTCACGTCGGCCTTTGGTCCCTCGGCAAGCCAAGCATTGGGTTCCATGTCTCTGCTCGGCAAGGGACTTGTCAGGCAGTACCCTCCCTCAAAGCGGATGCCCGTCTCAAAGGTCATACTCATGGCGTCACTAAGATCCGCTTGGTGATTCGTCGAAGGGGGTGATTATTCGGCACCTTGGTCCGCAGCATAGATGTCCTTGAGGATTCGGCGCCACTCGCCGTACTGCGTATCCACACTGCCCTTGAGTTCGATGGATTGTCCCTCAATCTCCAGCACATTAGGCTCAATCTCCATCCCCA
>CAYZUV010000239.1:0-3770 GCA_964481245.1 uncultured Pseudomonadales bacterium | reverse complement strand
CGAATTTGAGTCAGGGCGCCGCTGGGTCCTTGCCGGCTGACACTGATGCCAGGCAAGCCGAGCAGGAGATCAGCAAGCGTTTGGGCGCCTTGAGCGCGAATATCGTCTCGATAAAGCACTGTTAGAGCGACACCGGACTCATGCGTTGCCATAGGCAAACGAGAGGCGGTTACGGTTAATTGTTCCACTGGCTCCCGCGACGAGGCTGGATGGCTGAGAAGTGAGCCGAGCATTAGGAGGATGGCCCCCCGAATCAAATTTGAGCGCTGGTTGCTGTGCCTTTGGGGAGTCAAAGCTCGACCACCGGTACTATCAGCGACTCGTTTGCTAGGCTGAGTTTGGAGGTGCGGTTGCAGTCGTGCCATGAACAATTCCCAGTTCGTCAAAGTGTCATGACGAAATGCATGACGATTAATCGGGATTGAACGGTGGCAACCACGTCCAATCTCCGCCCTCCGCAGAGTTAGTCGTTAAGATCAGGGCCGGTCTCCGGGCTCACAAGGCGCTTGGCGCTCGAACAATCGCCTTCCCATAGGTACCTTGGGTACATCTACAGTGGCTAATCGATTGCTTTACTTGTTTACCGTTGCGGGGGCAGCATCGGTTTTTCACCGATTTCCCGTTTCATTCCAAACACCCGCAAATGCATGCTTCTCAAAAAAGCTGGTGCAGATGACTTGGAACACCCTGACGACAGCAGAAGCTTACGTTGAAGCGGTGGATTGTCAATGCATTCAATGGCAGGTTTTGGCATTTTGTCCTCGGACGCAAGCGGCTGGCCCTTGTGCGATGTGAACCATCAACCTCGCTGAACTGGTTTTTAATCCTCAGTCCTTGTGGTCGTGACTAGAGGCCTGCGAAGGGATCTAGGAACGAGCCCGTCCCTCTGATTGTCGGTGTCTTGCGCAAGCCCGCCGAAGAGCACGGGTTGCTCATCAAACAAGGACTGACCTCGCGCGATAACCAGGCGTTCAGTATTAGAATGCCTGCTCGACAAAATGCGAAAGTAAGAAAGAGAGCCCTGAACGATGGTGAGGTTGAGTTTGCTCTGGGGCCTGGGTCTCGTCTTGATCCCGCTGATCGCGCTACAGGGCTGGTGGGCAAGACGTAAGGCCTTGCGCCTCGGGCCCGCAGACGGCCCGAAGGCCGGAACAGTGACCCTGCTCGAAGCTACAAGCGATGCAAGTCCGGCATTCACTGGGGTGCCGGCGGGCCGCGCCAAAACACGCAACCCATCTGGCGCTCGACTGCTGGGATTAGGCGATAGCGTCATTGCGGGGGTTGGCATTGAGAACACGGCCATGTCCCTTGTGCCACAAGTTGCCTTGAGATGGCATTCGGATAGCGTCTCGCAGATAGATTGGTTAATTAGGGCTGAAGATGGCGCGGCGTTAAACGATGTGATTCGCCTGTGGGACGACGGCATCGAGGGCCAGTTCGATGCCGTTATCATTTCGGTGGGCGTCAACGATGTGACGCGGCTGACATCGCTGGTCAGATGGCAATCGTCGCTGATCCTTTTGATCGCGCGGTTGAGAGACCGATTGCCTAATGCGATCCTGGTTTTCTTGATGCTGCCTCCTATGGAAAGGTTTCCGATGCTGCCCCAGCCGCTCAGGGCGATGCTGGGTATTCGGGCCGCCATGCTCAATCGAGTCCTTGGTTGGGTGATTGGTGCGCATCAGGGGGTGATTGGTGTTGACGTTTCAACTGAATTTGATGCGAGCCTTTTAGCGGCGGATGGCTATCATCCAAACGCCAGAGCTGTTGAAGAGATTGCCGAAGTCATCGTGGCGGCGCTTTAACAGATTTGGCCATGCTTAGCGCCGAGCGCATCAACGCTTGAGCCTGATTGGTCCCAGGATTATCCTCGAAAGCCTTACGAGCGCGCGCGTTAGGTACTGGCGAAGGCTCAAATTCGGGCCACCGTCGCATGCATCGACGTCCTGCGAGCTAGATGGGCCTCGCCCATCGAGGTCCGCTGGCGAATACAAAAGGAGATCAAACAATGGAGCATCGATACGTAGAGTATGAGGATAATGGCATCACGCTGGAGGGCTATTTTGTAACGCCCGGCGGGTCCGATCTACCCTTAATCTTGGTCGCGCATGACTGGACTGGGCGCAGGCAATATGCCATCGACAAAGCCAATGAAATGGCCGACAGAGGCTATGCAGCCTTTGCCTTGGATATGTATGGCAAAGGGGTGTTCGGCCGTGATGGCGACGTCGAATACAACAGTAGCCTGATGGGGCCGTTTGCGATGGACCGCGTCAAACTCAGGCAGAGAGTGCATGCGGCTCTGACTGCCGGGCGAGCGCAACCTGAGGTCAACGGACAGCGAGTCGCTGCAATTGGTTACTGCTTTGGTGGCATGTGCGTTCTTGAATTAGCCAGAAGTGGTGCAGACGTGCTTGGGGTAGTCAGCGTTCATGGAATTTTTAGCCCTGGAGAGGTTGCCAATAAACCGATTACTTCTAAAGTGCTTTGCCTCCACGGCCATGACGATCCTATGGTGCCACCTGAGCAGGTGGTGGCGTTTGAGCAAGAGATGACAGCGGCGGGTGCCGACTGGCAGATGCATGTCTATGGCGCAACGACGCATGCCTTTACAAACCCAGGCGCCAACAATCCAGACTTCGGCACGGTTTATTCAGAGCGCGCCAATCGTCGGGCAGATCGATCGACCACTGATTTCTTTGAGGAAATCTTTAACTAGGGTTTTAGCGCGTGGCGACCCCAAGCACTGAAATTTGAGGACCGCGTCTGCACACAAGGTCACGCCATCGGAGTGCGCTTTAGATGGCTCTTCAATCGAGCGGCGGCTTAGTGTGCAACTGGTGCATGGAGGGATCTAATGCAGGGTGGCCAGCGGAGGAAGGCCTCCGCGAAGGGAATATTCGAACTCACGAATCGGTGGAAAACGCCTCCTGTGGCGTTCTGGTCGTTTTCGGGTTCATAGTGGGCGTGGGGAAGATCCAGGAAAACATCACGGGCAACACAGAATGGAGTAATCGAAGCCCCCCTGGGCTCAAAAAGCGGGGTGATTAAGCATTTAGACAAGGTACGCGGACGCAGAGATTCTCGCTGAGCCCCCTCATTGCTCAGAGATGCGGAGGTCTGCCCGCGCCCAAAGGTTGAATGGTAAACCCCAACAACCGTTCATTTCGAAATTGAAAGTAGCCGTCAATGCTCTCGCCACTTAAAACCTGAGGCAGCCAGTACTGATCGTCTTCCCACATGTCATCCAGCGGCAGATTGTCCCTTGATGACCAGAGGGGTTTGGCTTCCTCGGTCTCGATGGGGTCTCCAATCATTTGATCGGTGAGGAAAACATAGACGAGGATGTTGAGGTCCTCCACGTCGCTGAAAAACAGTCTTGCGACGAGTTGGAGTTCAGTGGCGGTGACTTTCAGTTCTTCTTGCAGTTCGCGTCGTGCGCAGTCTGCAGGTGACTCACCGGCTTCGATTTTCCCGCCGGGTCCATTGATCTTGCCTCGGCCAATGCCCGTTTTTTTCTCAATCAGCAACACCTCCTCATCGCGCGCCACAAAAATGAGCGTGGTTCGAAGGTCGGGCGTCCAGGTTGGCCAGTCAGTGGGGTAAGTGGCGGCTGAGGTCATACGGGGAGCATAGGTCAAGGGGCACTGGAATCCTAGGTTGGATGAGCGCCGATCCGGCCCCCTGGCTTGGTCTCTCTTAGACCTTGGCTTGCCTAAACGCTGGGCTAAGACGTAGTTCTGTGCGTCGTTCGGCTTTATTTTTTCTAA
>CAYZUV010000238.1:0-3801 GCA_964481245.1 uncultured Pseudomonadales bacterium | reverse complement strand
CAACGTTGCGGGTCGAAGAGTCGAGTCGGAAGGGCATTATCTAGAAGAAAACGTATTTCTTCGGGACAACGTGATTTTCGAGGGGCGCGTGGGTTTTGAAGTACTCAGGGTGTTCAGAACACGAGAAGGACTTTATGTGCTTACCAACTTTGGCTTCGTCCAAGGTGGCGCTGACCGCACGAATTTGCCCAGTATCCCCCGCTTAACGGCGCCCCAAACTAATCTCGGCGCCATCTATCAGGGGCCTTGGATGCGCGCAGACGGTCGTGAACTTTATTCAGGTTGGCCGAGGGTCACGCCGACGCAAAACCCGTCAGAGAATGCGAAGGCGCTCGATATTGAACTCGCACCCTTCATCGTCCGTCTCGACGAGTCACATCCTGACGCGTTACCTCGCTTTTGGCCGGAAACCATGACTCGTCCCGAAAAACATCGTGCCTATGCGATGCAATGGTTTGCCATGGCTGTGACACTGTTGTCCTTTTTTACCGTATTCACCGTTAAACAGAACCGATCAAAACAGGATGGCACGCCTCATGGACGTTGAAACGCAAACGAGCTCACGAAGAAAGCTGGTCCTTTTGGCAGCGATTGCTTTCGTGCCGCTTTTTATTGCCTACGGACTGTTCTTCTTTGCCCCAGATTGGAAGCCCGAGGGCACAAAGAACCACGGCCAACTGATTCAGCCTCCACTAGACGCCACTGAGCTCGAGACTCCAACGCGCCAATGGAGCCTTCTCGTGATGTCCGGCCCTGAATGTGACGCCCGGTGTAGCGAGCGACTTTATTTGACCCGACAGATTCATACAGCACTCGGTAAGGATGCTGACCGTCTGGTGCGACGCTGGGTGAGATCAACACCCGTCAATCCGTCGAATTGGGCAAGCTTGAAAGCAGAACACCCAGATCTAGAGCCCTGGATCTCCGAGACTTTGGAGCGCACATTGTCCGACTATGCTTCGGCTGAGCTTTCCGGAATGAGGGTGCATGTGTTCTTGGCGGATCCGCTCGGTAATATCATGATGGCGTATCCGGAGTCCGAGGTGGGTAAGCCACTTCTAGAAGATCTGCGCTTACTTCTCAAACTATCTAAGCTGGGCTGAAAGCCCATGAAAATGAACACATCATCCGGTAGAATGCTCGGCCCACTAAGTCTGCGTGCCCGCTATGACTGAAACCTCTCCTACAATGATTGCCCCAAGCTGGCGTGATTATTACGAGATGTGTAAACCTCGCGTGGTGTTATTGATGCTGCTGTGCACGCTGGTAGGGATGTACTTGGCAACGCCTGGCTGGGTCGAGCTTGATTTAATCGCGGCTTGTTTGACGGGAGTGGCGTTGGTGGCGGGTTCCGCCGCTGCATTGAACCATTTGATTGACGCCAAAGTCGATCAGAGAATGGCTCGGACAGAAAACCGGCCCGTCGCTCAGGGGCGCGTGAGTTTTCATCAGGGATTGGCCTTCGTTGCGTTGACAGGGTTGGCCGGCGAAGCAGTTCTTTATCTCTTTGTGAATCCCCTCACCGCGTGGCTCAATTTTTTCTCTTGGGTTGGCTACGGATTGATTTATACGCTCTACTTAAAGCGAGCCACTTCTCAAAATATTGTGATCGGGGGTCTTTTCGGTGCGGCACCGCCCCTTTTTGGTTGGACAGCGGTGACCAACAGTGTCGACGGAGGTGGGATCCTACTTGTGTTGATTATTTTTGCATGGACCCCGCCCCATTTCTGGGCGCTGGCAGTCGATCGCCTGGAAGAATATAAGAATGTCGACATGCCCATGCTGCCCGTGACCCATGGGGTACGGTATACGAATTTACATATCTTGCTATATACGGTGATATTGGTTCTGGTGTCGGTGCTGCCCTATCTTACCGGTATGAGCAATCTACTCTATCTCCTCTCTGCGCTCGGTCTTGGCGCAGGATTTCTTTACTGGGCCATAGCCATGATGAGGGGGATTAACCCCAAAGCACCCATAGAAACCTTCCGCTATTCAATCCTTTATCTTGCTCTGCTCTTTGCAGCCTTGTTGGTGGACCATTACATGATGCCGGTGGGTTATGCCTAGCGAAGCGCAACAACAAGGAATCCAAAAAACGCTGATTTGGATCTTTGCTTTTATCGCGATGGTGTTGGGCCTTGTTTTCTCGACCTACATGCATCGAGACCGAACGCTATCTGTTGAAGAAGCCGCATCGCTTGGGTACATCCAGTTCGAAAGGCCGAGAGCGGTCAAAGGACTCCAGATGATGAACCAAGAGGGCAGTGCCGTTGATGAGTCGGCATTTAAGGGTCAATGGACGTTGGTTTACTTTGGTTTTACTTATTGTCCAGACATCTGCCCGACTACGTTGGCGATGCTTGCCAAAGCCTTGGAAGGTCTTGATGAGCCACCCGAGGTGGTTTTGGTATCAGTGGATCCAGAGCGCGATTCGCCAGAGCAACTGAAACGATATCTCTCAGCATTTAGTTCTTCTTTCAAAGGCATGGTGGGCTCCCATGCCCAAACGGTGACATTCGCAACGCAAGTCAACGTGGCGTTCGGCAAAATTCCTGGCAGCGAGCCCGGCACATACACGATGGACCACACAGGGTCGATTGTGGTGATGAATCCCGCAGGTGAATATGCTGGATTTATCAAGGCACCTCATAACGTTCAGAGTCTGGCCACGATCGCCAGTCGGTTGTAGCCCACGGTTCACAACTGCCATCAAAGGCTTAAAGAACGGTTAGTAGCTTGGGGGGTTATCGACTAGATCACGTAGATGACGCTCATATTCTCTAGGATCTTTTCGATAGTGGCCTGTGTCATTGCGGGTTGCCATGCGAGAACAGCATAGTCTTGCAGCGCCTATGAACTGTGCGGTGGGTAGGGCTTTCCGCTCCTCCTCTTCTAAGTGGCGAACCTCTTCATAGCCAGAAACCATGGCTTGGCGGAGGGCCGAGCGCTCCCTTTCATCGCTGCACGCGTAACACCAGTCATTGATTGCAATGGCCAAATCCATAATCAAACAATCTTCGCCCGCATGAAAATAATCTAACAGCCCGGTGAGCTCGTCTGTTTCACTAAACAAGACGTTGTCTCTGAATGCATCTCCATGGGTTATGCCTGTGGGTAAACCTTGTGCCTGGATGAGTTCGCACTGGGTGGCGGCTTCATAAAGCAAAGACAGCGTGTCCCCTGAGAGCGCCTGCCGATGAGTTTCGATGGTTTTCGAGAGCCATACCAAATCAAACGGTTGGGACAGGGTTGAAGAAAAGGCGCTGGCGATTTGATGAAACTGAGCAAGCGTTGACCCTAGAAGGCGACAGTGCTGGATTTTGGGTGATCGAACGTGATGGCCCTGGATCTTTGTACTGAGCATGATGGGACGAAGGTCCCCCGTGAGTAGTCGATTACCGCTGCGCGCCGTGACCACTTCGGGAGCTGGGAATCCATAGAAGCGCAGGTGCGTCATGAGTTGGCTGACCCCCTGCGCTCTCCGTTCATCCGCGACCTCAACCAACGTCAGGACGTAATCAGTGTCTTGTCCGTATTGTGATAACGAGACGAAATAATTGGAATTTTCAATGCCGGTGGTGATGGGCGTGATTTCGATGAGCCTGCCACGGTCATACTGTGCGATCAGGGATTCAATTCGCTCGACTGACAGATCCGAATAAACCCCCATGGTTCACCACTCCATTAAGACCCAGTTGGGATAAAGATGTTTAACTTCTGAGAG
Source organism: uncultured Pseudomonadales bacterium (assembly GCA_964481245.1). Taxonomy (GTDB): domain Bacteria; phylum Pseudomonadota; class Gammaproteobacteria; order Pseudomonadales; family Azotimanducaceae; genus UBA9926. The sequence continues at coordinate 74 of CAYZUV010000238.1, read as the reverse complement.
GTCAGAGAAGTGGGGTGTACCGTCGGCGGGCACCATGTAATAGGGCCGACCACGATCGGGGACGACTTTGATCA
>CAYZUV010000237.1:0-3826 GCA_964481245.1 uncultured Pseudomonadales bacterium | reverse complement strand
GAGCCCTCAGCCCAAGAAGAGCCCTCAGCCCAAGAAGAGCCCTCAGCGCAGATAGAAACCCCGGGCCAGCAAAGCCCCACAGCAGAGCAAGTTCGCTTGGTCAGCCTGCTTAAATCGCTCGATCAAACCATTTTGAATTTTGACCAACAAGTTGCTGGTCAGACCGCGGTCAGCCAAGGACAGCTCACACTGGCAGGGCCAAATCGGTTTCGTTTGGCCTTGCAGCCAGAGGATCTGCTGGTGATCTCCGATGGTGAGGTGGTCTACGAGGTTGACCGAATGCTCGAACAAGTCACCTTGCGATCGCTCACCGATCAACCTGAGACCAGTCCCCTGTGGTTGTTTTTAGAGCCGAATGCGTCGCTGACCAAATTCAATATTGATCAGGCGATTGAAACCAAGGCCCCATTCGGCCAAGCCGAGTCCTATGAAGGTTCAGAGATGATCGAAATTTTCACGTTGACGCCGCTCGACCCCTCGCAGGGGCTTATCGATCATGCCGAACTGAGGTTTCGTTCGTCAGCGCCGGAATCGCTCAGGGTGATGATGGTGGGCGGGGAGTCCGTCCTTTTTCGATTCAGGCGCGTCACTCCGATGTCTGAAGCGGATCCCAGTCCCTTTCTGAAGCCCAGTTTTGAATCGTTTGATGTGATTGACCAAAGAACGGAATCCGTGGGAATGATTGATGGCCGTTGAGCGGGCAGGCTTATTTCAGGATCCGGCGCCCTATGTGCCCTTGGCTGCCCGGATCAGACCTGAGCAGCTGGTTGACGTTGCTGGGCAAGGGCATCTTTTAGGAAAAGGTAAACCGCTGCGGCAGATGATTGAGAGCGGTCAATTGCATTCGCTTATTTTCTGGGGGCCGCCGGGTACTGGAAAGACCACGCTCGCTCGAATGGTCGCACGCTCGAGCGATGCTCACTGGATTAGCCTTTCGGCCGTGTTGAGTGGGGTCAAGGAGATCCGCTCAGCGGTCGACGAAGCGAGACAGATGAAGACCCAAGGCAGAAAGACAGTTTTGTTCGTGGATGAAGTGCACCGATTTAATAAGAGCCAGCAGGATGCGTTTTTGCCTCATGTGGAGGATGGCACGCTCATCTTTATCGGGGCAACGACCGAGAACCCTGCATTTGAGTTGAACAGCGCGCTGCTTTCTCGCGCGCGAGTCTATAAGTTGGAGTCTCTGAGTGAGGGTGACATTGAAGGAATTCTGACACGCGCATTGCTCGATCCAACCCTCGGTGAGGCCGCCGAAGGCGCGACCGCTCACCCCCTTGGTCAGGTAGATCAGGTCCGTATCAAGGCTCAAGAGGGAGTTTTGGCGATGATTGCTCGCGCTGCGGATGGAGATGCGAGACTTGCGCTCAATATCCTGGAAATCGCGTTAACCAATCGGGCAAATGATGCACTCACCCGTGACGATTTAGCCCAAGTATTGGGTAGTACCTTTCGCCGATTCGATAAGGGCGGCGATGTGTTCTTTGATCAGATCTCGGCGCTCCACAAATCCGTTAGGGGATCAGACCCTGATGCCGCGCTCTACTGGTACGCGCGCATGATAGATGGAGGTTGCGATCCTCTCTACATTGCGCGGCGCGTGGTGCGAATGGCCTCCGAAGATATTGGCAATGCCGACCCTCGAGCGTTGGCTCTGGCACTCAACGCTTGGGATGTTCAATCCCGCCTTGGTCAGCCAGAAGGTGAGCTCGCCATCGCGCAAGCCATCGTCTACCTGAGCGTCGCGGCTAAAAGCAATGCGGTTTATCTCGCTTGGCAAGCCGCGCAGGCTTCAGTGGCAAATGCTCCCAGCGAAGAGGTTCCGATCCATTTAAGGAATGCGCCAACGCGCCTCGCAAAAGAACTCGGGCACGGTGAGCAGTATCGCTATGCGCACGATGAGCCTGGCGCGTTTAGTCCCGGCCAACGATATTTCCCTGACAGTCATTCGCCAACGCGCTATTACGTGCCTACAGACCGAGGACTTGAAGCCAAAATCGCTGAGAAGATGCGCTATTTAAACGAGCTGAATGAGCGTGCGGGAAAAGACGCCGGGACGCAGGAATGAACTTCTCGAGGGGCGGTCAATGACGAATTGGGCCTTGATAGCGGTGGGTGGCGCCCTCGGCGCGTTGCTGCGTCATGGGTTGACCCATCTTATACCTCGCGGCGGCGAGGAGGCTTTTCCCTGGGCGACGCTGGTCGCCAATTTGATCGGTTGTCTGCTGATGGGTTGCGCGTATGCCATGGCGCAACGTGAAATTCTGGTGGAGCCGTGGCGTGGTTTAGTCATGGTGGGACTTCTTGGCGCTCTGACGACCTTTTCGGCTTTCAGTCAACAGATGTATGAGCTCATTCAGGCCGGGCGCTTGGGTCTGTCAATCAGTTATGCACTGATGAGTGTCGTAAGCTGTTTGTTGCTGTTCGCCGTGACGGTTTGGGCACTCTCGTGGGTCTTCAAAAATTGAATTTGAAGCACCAATCCGCTAACCTCGCGCGGTCTTTCCGAGGGACTCAGCATGCTTGACCAGAAGTGGATCCGGGGTGATCTGGCCGATCTCGCTGGCCGGTTATCCAAGAAGGGATTCGAGCTTGATGTGGCTTATCTTGAATCGGCCGAGCAGAACCGGAAGTCGGCGCAGACCTCGATGGAATCGCTCCAGTCCGAGCGGAACAGTCGCTCGAAGGCGATCGGGCAAGCCAAGGCAAAAGGGGAAGATATTGAGCCATTGCTTGCGGAAGTCGCCACGCTCGGCGACCGTTTAGAGGCGGAGAAAGCGCGATTCGAATCCGTTAATCAGGCGCTTCAAGGCTACCTCGCGACCCTTCCAAATCTACCCGATGAAGACGTGCCCACTGGCACGGATGAATCAGACAATATCATTGTCCGCAGTTGGGGCACCCCGACTGAGCTCGGGTTCACACCACGTGATCACGTGGACTTAGGTGCACCTGGTGGCAGAATGGATTTTGATGTTGCAGTGAAATTATCCCAGTCGCGATTCGTTGTCCTTCGGGGCGAACTTGCGAAGTTGCAGCGTGCCCTTATTCAATTCATGTTGGACGTACATGTTGGTGAGCACGGTTACCAAGAGGTCTATGTTCCGTTCATCGTTAACAGTGATTCGCTGCACGGCACCGGCCAGTTACCCAAATTCGCAGAGGATCAATTCAAGATCGAATCCGACCGAGAGCTCTATCTGATCCCAACAGCAGAAGTTCCCGTCACCAACATGTATCGGGACACGATTACCAACAGTGCGGACCTGCCGATCAAACTGGTCTGCCACTCACCCTGTTTTAGAAGCGAGGCGGGGAGCTACGGACGCGACACGCGAGGCATGATTCGTCAACACCAGTTTGAAAAGGTTGAATTGGTTCAGCTCGTACCGCCAACAGACAGTGATGCAGCGCACGAAGCGCTAACTTCGCACGCTGAGGCGATTTTACAAAAGCTGGAGTTGCCCTATCGAGTGGTCAATCTTTGCGGTGGCGATCTTGGTTTTTCTGCGGCGAAGACGTACGACCTCGAAGTGTGGCTTCCTAGCCAGCAGGCTTACCGAGAGATCTCTTCCTGCAGTAATTTCAGAGATTTTCAGGCGCGGCGTATGCAGGCGCGAATGCGCACTGGCGACAATAAACCCGAACTCTTGCACACGTTGAACGGGTCGGGCGTTGCCGTGGGTCGAGCGCTGGTGGCGATTTTGGAAAATTTTCAGGACGAGGGTGGCCGCGTCGCGATTCCCAAGGCGCTCCAACCGTACATGGCAGGCGCAACGCACGTTCTGGGTTCGCCAGCGTCCTCCGCCTGAGTGGGCTTAACAAGGCT
>CAYZUV010000236.1:0-3831 GCA_964481245.1 uncultured Pseudomonadales bacterium | reverse complement strand
AGCACCTAAATGCTGTTTTCGATGCGGATGGCCACTTTCGCCTGACCGATGATGTGACCGAAGAGGCATTGGTCATGAGGTTTATGCAGATCCACGACCCGGTGCGCCAGATGGATGGCGACACCTACTTTGCGTGTACCGATTTCCACCCCGTGGGTGAAGAGGCCAAGGTCTATGATATTGATTTTTGGCTGCAACCGACGGATGGCGAATTGAAAGTGGTTCGAACCAAGGTCCACAAAGAGCCGCGTCGATCGCTTTTTGGCTGGTACAAGCATCCCCGATACACCTTCGTTGGCAACGACATCGAGTACCTCTACCAAGACTAGCCAGTGTCCAGCAGTGACCTGAGGGTCATTCGTGCCTAGCCCTGAGCCGGGAATTTGAGTGCGCGTTTGGACGGGCTTCAGAGGCTAACGTTACTGGCTAAGGTGTCTTGTCCGAGGCTAGGTTAAAGGGCGATATTGCGTCGATAGCCGATGATTGCGGAACCATGGGCGCGATTGAAAGAGACTAGCGATTGGGTGCCCCCGATGCTGGTTTTCCGACGCGGCTGGCCTGTGCGGAGCCACACGCTTAAGATCTCGGGACAAGTTGTTCATGCCCTTCAGGGAGACGGTGATGCCCATCAGTGTACTTGGGTTTTATGGTGCGCTTGCGCTTTGGCTCGTATTCGTTGTTCAAAGCCTGGTAAACCCCGCTTGGCGCCGATGGGCCGCGGCCTTTGGCCTCGGCTTACTGCTCTTTTTAAATGGTCGTTACGTCTTCGAGGGAATTCCCTCAGGTATCGCCTTTTTTGTGAGCCTTTATGACGCGTTCGACAACCTGGGGTTGTCTGCGGGCCAAGTCCCAGCTGCGATGGCAACGTGTGCGGGCAATGCGTGTTCACTTTGGGGCGAGACGTATCTCTTGCATCAATCCTGGGGTGTGGCGTTTTTCGAGCGGTTTCTGGATGCGCCCAGCGTGCGGACTAACGCGCTGTACGTGCATTTGATCGCGAACTCCATGGTCTTCATTTTGTTTCACATACAACTCTTCTGGCCGGGCGGTGGCAGCCAGCGTCAGCACGCCTGGCTGGGTCGATTGACCATGTTGCTGCTCACTGTGGGCACTGTGGCTGCACTGTATCTCGCGAGCGAGCACGATGCGGTCGGCGCCTATGGTGGCGTCTTGGCGGAGTGGGGATTTTGGTCCATGTCGCTGTGTGTCTATGGGGCAGCGATGATGGGCTGGCGGTATGCTCGCTCGGGCGATTGGACGCAGCATCGAATTTGGATGATTCGTTTTGCTGGCGCGATGTACGGGGCCTTTTGGCTTTTCCGGTTCATGCTGATCGTCACCGGTCCGTTGTTGCGTGAGTGGGAATCCGTCAGTTTGCTGCTGTCGATTTGGCTTTCTGCACCCTTGGGGCTGGTCATTGCTGATAGGCTAAGACGGGCCTGGGACGCTCGAAAGGATGCGATCTTGCTCGAGAGATAGGGACTATCCGAAGGCTTTTGCCTGAGGGTGGGCGCAGCTCGGCGGGTCAGGGCTAGAGTAGGGGGCTTAAACCCAACACGGTTGAGTGAGAAGGAATCTAAGGAGGCGTCTTTATGCTGTCGCATCAAGGAGAGCGTTTTAGGCCGATGACGGTCGCAGGATTGATGCGCCAGGCGGCACGTTACAACGCAAGCCAAACCGCGGTCATCCACAGTGAAAGAGAACTCTCCTTCGCGGATGCCTACGATCGCGGGGTGCGTATGGCCAATGGGCTACTCGGGCTGGGCCTGAATCCCGGGGATCGTATCGCGGTCTTGGAGGACAACAGTCTTGAGTCCCAAGATATGTTTTTGGGTGCCGCCCTTGCTGGGTTAGTTCGGGTGCCGCTCTATGCACGCAATGCCATGTCGAGCCATGTACACATGGTTTCTCACACAGGCTGCAAGGGGATCGTCGTCAGCGCCAATTACCTTGAAGAAGCCAAATCACTCATCGCAGAAGTTCCGGCGATAACGGTGCTGCTTTGTCGTGACGACCGATATGAGCGTTGGTTGGCCGACCAGTCGGCACAGGACCCCGAGATCTCAATTCAAGAAGATGATTGGTTCATTATCCGCCACACCGGCGGCACGACCGGCAAGCCCAAGGGCGTGGCGTACAGCCACCGTACTTGGATTGATGCCGGGCGCGATTGGTTTTACAACTTCCCGCCCATGGAGCCAGGCGATGTTTGCCTCCACGTTGGTCCGATCTCTCATGGGAGTGGCTACTTATATACCCCGGCTTGGCTCGCGGGATGTGCCAATCATTTGATGTCAGCCTTTCACCCTGAGGCTGTACTTCGGGCCATGGCCGAAGGCAAAGGCAGTTACATGTTCATGGTGCCGTCCATGCTGAATCAAATTGTGCGGCATCCGCTCGCCAGGTCGCTTGACTACCCCAAGTTAAAAGTCATTCAGATCGGTGGCGCGCCGATCGCGGATGAAACCGCGTTGCTCGGCCGCGAAGTCTTCGGCGATGTGTTGTATCAAGGCTTTGGTCAGACCGAGGCGCTGCCTGTGTGCATGATGGGTCCAACCGAGTGGTTCTCTGCCGTTGAAGGCTCGGAACCGCTGCGGTCGGCGGGGCGTGTGCTCCCTTATGCGTACCTTGAGATTCGAGATCCGGAAGCGCCGATGAACGAGGTGGGCCTCGGGAATGAAGGCGAGATTGCGATCCGCTGTGATGGGCAGATGCTGGGATTTTGGGACAATGATGCCGCCACTCAGGAACGAGTTACCGAGGATGGCTTTGTTTTGACTGGTGACATTGGGCGCATCGATCGCAACGGCTATTTGTATGTTTTGGACCGCAAAGACGACATGATTATTTCCGGCGGATTCAACATTTGGCCCGCGGAACTCGAGAACGTCATTCTGGATCACCCAGGGGTCGAAGAGGTGGCGGTGTTTGCGGTGCCGAGTGAAGCGTGGGGTGAGACCCCGGTTGCAGTATGTGTGGTGGCCGACCCTGATGCGTTCACCCAAGAGGCGATTATCGAGCGTTGCAAGACGTCGCTGGGTTCCTACAAGAAGCCAAGTCAAGTGCTGTTTCAAACGGAACCCTTGCCAAAGAGTCCGGTGGGCAAGGTGCAACGAAAAGTCCTGCGCGAGCAATTTTGGGGGGCAGGCGAGCGCCGAGTGTCGGGCAGCTAAAGCCTTCGCAATTTCGGGCAATCCATTGCAAACTGATCGAGTGCGGGCGAAGGGGCGCGTGCGTTTACGGGGAGAACCAACGCCAATAGTGAGCGACTGATAAGGAGGAAGCGATGGGACTTAATCTTGCGGCTATGGAAAAGATCACAGCCGACGTGCAAATGAACGATCTAAAGTGGGTTGAAGTCGGCGAAGGCTCTTACTTCAAGGTGCTCACCGTCCATGAACCCACAAACACCGTGGCCTTCAGTTACAAGATGGACGCCGGTGCGCCCGACTTCCCTAGCCACTTTCATATATGTCGTGCCATGGCTTGGACTGTGCGTGGTTGGTATGGCTACCGCGAGTCAGAAAACCCGATTGAAAGTCGCATCCTCACGGGTATGTTCTCCTATGAAGCGGCCGGCTCCTTCCACACGCCGTATAGCGATTGCCCAGAAGGCTTTGAAACCGTGGGCATTTTTGAGGGCGATACTGAGGTGCTCCTGCAAAACCATGCTGAGCCCGACCCGCGGTCTGAACGGATTGGCGATTTGCTCGTCAGCGACTTTATCGAGTGGGCCAGTCCTGCTACGCATATCGTGCACAAGGATGGCACCATCACCGGTAGCCCGACCTTTAAATATGACTTCACGGGTGGCGTGAACGCATTTAAGGG
>CAYZUV010000235.1:1456-3841 GCA_964481245.1 uncultured Pseudomonadales bacterium | reverse complement strand
ACCTGGCCCTCAACCGTGACGCTCGCATGGGCCACTCTCTGAATCAGTGCTTTCATTGCGCAACTAGTCGGCGTTGAGGCGATCTGCCAACCCTTCCGTTGATCTGACCAGCGCGTCAATCATCGCCGGCTCCGTTGCTGAGTGGCCAGCCTCTCGCACCATGAACAACTCGCTTCCTGGCCACGCTTGCGCTAACGCGAGCGCTGCTTCCGGCGGCGTCACAAGATCGAATCGGCCCTGGACGATATACCCAGGGATCCCCGTCAATCGGTGCGCATCGTCCAACAATTGATTCGGGGCGAGAAAGCAATCGTTCACATAATAGTGTGTACCGATTCGACAACGAGACAGCGCCCGCGGCGCTTTGGTGAGGTGCTGTACAAGCCGCGCGTCGGGTCTCAAATTGGAGCATTCCGCCTCCCAAGCGGCGAAGCGCTTTGCGGCATCCATTCGCCCAAGTTCGTTTTGAGCACCCATCAGCGCCTGATAGCCCTGAATAGGATCTACGCCATCCTCTAGGGGTGCACAAAATTCACGCCATTGGTCGGGATAAAAGCGATTGAGGCCAGCGCCATAAATCCATTCGATGTCTTGCTTACGTCCTAGAAAAGGGCTTCTCAAGATCATGCCCGACACGTGTTCGGGGAAGGTTTGGGCATAGCTGAGCGCTAGGGTGCTACCCCATCCGCCGCCAAACAATGCCCAGCGCTCGAGTCCCAAATGCACTCTAATCGACTCGATATCTCGAATGAGATCATCCAGTGTATTGGCGCGGGTTTCCCCTAGAGGCTCTGAGCGCCCTGACCCACGTTGATCCAACAATACGATTCGATATTGATTCGGGTCGAAGAATCGCCTTGAATCGAACTCGCATCCATTGCCTGGTCCACCGTGCAAAAAAAGCACAGGGTGCGCGTCCTGACGACCACTCTGGTCGATGTACAGGCGATGACCATCGCCAACATCGAGCATCTGCCGATCGAACGGCTTGATATCGGGATAGAGCGTCCGCATTTACGCTTCCGCCCTAACGCGACTGGCGCGCTTGCGTTCATTTTCAGTCAGCAGCTTCTTCCTTATGCGAATGTGATTTGGCGTGATCTCGACCAACTCATCATCATCTAAAAATTCGATGGCTTGTTCGAGTGTGAATTGCACTGGCGGCGTCAGCACAATATTTTCATCACTGCCCGCGGCGCGAATGTTGGTTAACTGTTTGCCTTTGGTTGGATTCACCGGCAAGTCGTTGCCACGAGAGTGCAGGCCGATGATCATGCCTTCGTAAATCTCCTCGTTCGGGTGAATAAAAAGCCGCCCTCGAGGTTGAAGGTTATAAAGGCTGAAAGCTAGGCTCTTCCCTGAAACCATCGACACCAACACGCCATTGTGCCGGCCACTCAGCTCTTCGTTTACTTTGGGTCCATAGTGATCAAAGACACTCGCCATCAACCCTGTGCCCGAGGTAAGGGTCAAAAACTCGCCCCTGAAACCAATCAACCCTCGGGTGGGGATCATAAAATCCAACCGGACGCGGCCGTTATGGTCGGGTTGCATGTTTTGTAGGACGCCGCGCCGAACGCCGATCTTCTCCATCAGCGTTCCTTGGTGCACTTGTTCAACATCAAGACTCAACCGCTCAAAGGGCTCGAGAATCTCACCATTCTCTTCTTTTAAGATGACTTCCGGTCGCGAAACGCCTAACTCGTACCCTTCCCGTCTCATGGTTTCTATCAGTACCGCGAGGTGCAGCTCTCCCCGACCCGAGACCACAAATTTATCTGGCGAATCTCCATCTGCGACTCGAAGTGCGACGTTGTACTGAAGCTCTCGATCAAGACGATCACGAATATTTCGGCTGGTAATAAATTTCCCATCTCGGCCCGCAAATGGGGATGTGTTCACCTGAAAGGTCATTGAGATCGTCGGTTCATCCACCTTGAGAGCTGGGAGTGCCTCAGGGCAATCGGGATCGCACAGAGTATCTGAGATAGACAACCCCTCAATACCCGAAACGCTGACAATGTCACCCGCGAACGCATCTTCTTGTTCAACTCGCTGCAATCCAGAAAATCCCATCACCTGAAGCACTTTCGCTCGGCGCGCGTTGCCCTCTCTATCAAGGACCGTAACCCCCATCCCTCGATGAACTCGGCCGCGCTTAATGCGCCCAAGCCCAATCAACCCGACATAACTGTTGTAATCGAGCGCACTGATCTGCATCTGCAGCGGACCCTCCACTTCAACATCAGGGGCAGGCACGTCGCTGACGATCAGATCAAGAAGATAGCTGAGATCGTCGCCTAAGGCGTCAGCCGAAGGTCCCGCCTGGCCTTTTATGGCCGAGCCAACGACCACCGGAAAGTCGAGCTGTTCTTCTGTCGCGCC
>CAYZUV010000235.1:0-1356 GCA_964481245.1 uncultured Pseudomonadales bacterium | reverse complement strand
ATGGTAATGCCACGCTCACGTTCTAAATCATTGGAATCCATCAAGCGTTCGGTGGCGTCCTCGCCACGGCCCAATACACCTGATTGCGCAAGCAACTTATCAATCAGCGTGGTTTTTCCATGATCGACGTGCGCGATAATGGCGATATTTCTTAGTTGGACAGACATGGCAGGGAGAACTCAGGAAGAGATGGGGTTGATCAAGCGGCCGGCATTATACTGAAAGGCACATCAAAAGGGGGATCTTGTTCTGGCGACTGAGACGCCTGCCTCGTGCTACTCACCTCCCAGAATCCAGCCCATAACCACATCAAGTGACACTCGAACAACCAAGCGGCAAAATTAACCTCAGTGACCGAGTGCTTAAAATTAACGCTCCTTTAGCACCATAATAGAGCGATAGCAGAAATTTACGCACCATATGAGTGCACCAATCAAGCTTCAAGATTTTTTTAAACCTTGTATGCACTTTAACCTTCTGTTTTAAAAAGAATTTCAATATCATCCGCGCCTGGCATATTAGTTGCTTTTCTCGAGCACGAACCCCGGTCGATCGGACGCCGAATGCCCAGGTATCGGGCGAACCGTTGCTCGAAGGGGCCTAAAAGCCCGCTCGAGACAGACTGTCGATCGTCGCTCTATCGGAGCGGCTTTTAAACGAAAATCGAAACACGAAGAAAGGAAACATCATGAAAGCCAAGCTGGAATACCTTTGGTTGGATGGCTACAAGCCAACGCAAAGCCTCAGAAGTAAAACAATGGTTAGGGAAAACTTCTCAGGAAATCTCGAAGACTGTCCGATGTGGGTGTTCGATGGTAGTTCAACCGAACAGGCGGAAGGCGGCAGCTCAGACTGCCTGTTAAAACCTGTGGCCATCTACCCAGACCCTGATCGAAATAATGGGTATCTGGTGATGTGTGAGGTGCTCAACCCCGACGGTTCTGCGCACGAATCCAATGGCCGGGCCACGATCGATGATGAGGACGCTGATTTCTGGTTCGGTTTTGAGCAAGAGTACTTCCTGTGGGATCCGCAGACCGATCTCCCGCCTGGTTTCCCCGAAGGCGGTTACCCCCGCCCCCAAGGCCCTTACTACTGCAGCGTCGGTGCCACCAATGCTTATGGTCGCGATTGCGTAGAGGAGCACTTGGACCTTTGCCTTGAAGCGGGATTGAACGTTGAAGGGATCAACGCGGAGGTCGCGGCAGGTCAGTGGGAGTTTCAGATTTTCGCCAAGGGCGCCCATAGCGCCGGCGACCAAATCTGGGTTGCGCGCTATCTTCTAGAGCGAACGGCCGAAAAATATGGACTCGGCATTAACTGGCATCCCAAGCCCCTTGGCGACACCGACTGGAA
>CAYZUV010000234.1:1561-3861 GCA_964481245.1 uncultured Pseudomonadales bacterium | reverse complement strand
GTGGCTGCGTTTCTTTCGACAATCGATACACTTGATGAGAGTACAGATCAGTTTGATTTGCCGAGCCTCGTAGAGACGGTGATCGATGCGATGGGACTTAAATCGCATTACGAGAAGGAAGGCGGAGAGAGAGGTCAAGCGCGCCTCGAAAACCTCTCCGAATTGGTATCGGCTGCGCGGTCGTTTGACCCTGACGATCAAGTGATGTTTGAAGAGGATAGTGAAATTGAGATCTCGATCTTAGACACATTCCTTGCTCATGCCGCGCTTGAGGCTGGGGATGCGCAGGGCGATCGCACGCAGGACGCAGTCCAAATGATGACCATGCATAGCGCGAAAGGTCTAGAGTTTAAGACCGTGTTCCTTGCAGGGATGGAGGACGGCTTGTTCCCGCATCAAATGTCCATGGATGAGCCCGGTCGACTCGAAGAGGAACGGCGGCTGTGTTACGTGGGGATCACTCGCGCAAGACAAAAGTTATACCTCACCTATGCTGAGTCTCGAAGACTAAACGGGAGCGATCATTACAACCGGCCGTCGAGATTTATCAGTGACATTCCTCGTGAATTAGTCGAAGAGATTCGAGCACACGAGGTGCTCGTAAGACCAGCCCTGAGCACCTCGCGTCCGCCCAAAGTCCGCTTTAAAACGGAAGTCGAAGGTACCCAACTCAAGTTGGGGCAAAAAGTGAACCATGCTAAGTTTGGCGAGGGCGTCATTCTGGCTTATGAAGGAACGGGTCCCCAAGCGCGGGTGCAAGTTGCGTTTGATGGGCAGGGCATTAAGTGGCTAATGGCTGCGATGGCGAAATTAGAACCTAAGGAATAGAAACACCATGGGGTTAAGAGCTTTTCTAGTGATATGCGTGTTTGGCCTGCTGGCCAGTTGTGGCGGAGCGCCGGAGGCGACCTCCAGTTCAGGCGGGGCCGAACCTCAAAAGATCTTTAAGTGGCGGCTGGTCACAACGTGGCCCAAGAATTTTCCTGGTATGGGCATGGCACCAGAAAAACTAGCGGATCGCGTCAGAACGATGAGTAACGGCCGGCTCGACATCAAGGTTTATGGCGCCGGCGAATTAGTACCCGCGCTCGAAATTTTTGAGGCTGTATCCCAAGGGACGGTGCAGATGGGGCATGGCGCAGCCTATTATTGGAGAGGGAGCGTGCCCGCTGCACAATTTTTTACCGCGGTGCCGTTCGGTCTCTCTGCTCAAGAAATGAATGGATGGTTACTCCACGGAGGCGGAATGGCGCTCTGGGAGGAGCTGTACGCGCGATACAACTTGGTGCCCATGGTGGGTGGCAATACGGGCGTGCAAATGGCTGGCTGGTTCAACAAAGAAATCAACAGCCTTGCGGACTTAAAGGGCATCAAGATGCGAATCCCCGGTCTGGGTGGCGAAGTCTTTGATGCTGCAGGTGGCACTGCGGTGAATATTCCAGCCGGTGAGATTTTCACCAGTCTTCAAACGGGCGTGATCGACGCGGCTGAATGGGTTGGCCCCTTCAACGATCTCGTTTTGGGTTTTCACCAAGTCGCGAAATATTACTACTACCCTGGTTGGCAAGAGCCGGGTCCCAATCTTGAGTTCACAATTAACAAAGGCGCTTGGGACGAACTACCAGAGGATTTGCAAATGATGGTTCGGACCGCGGCGGAAGCCGTGAATAACGATGTGTTGGCTGAGTACACCGCGCGTAACAATCAGGCGCTAAAGGAACTCACTGAAAAACATGGGGTGGAAGTTCGGCGTCTGCCCAGCGATGTTCTTGCCGAGCTCAAGCGAATTGCGGATGAGAAGGTCGATCTCATGATTGGAGATGATCCACTCTATCAACGAATTCACGCGTCTTACCATCAGTATCGCCAAAACGTGATGAACTATAACGAGCTCTCTGAGCGGGCACTTTTGAACGTTCGAGCCGAGATTGAGGGTTATTGAATCTGACCCGCTATTGGTAAAGCTGCTCAGGCAGCCATGTCGCAAGACGCGGCTGCCAGACCAAGAGTCCGAGCATCCCAAGTTGAATCAAAATAAATGGAATGACGCCGAGATAGATATCGCGTGTCGCGACGCTCTCGGGCGCAACCCCGCGCAAATAGAAGAGGGAAAAGCCAAAGGGGGGAGTCAAAAAAGAGGTCTGAAGATTCACTGCAATCATAACGCCCAACCACACGGGATCCACACCCATCGCCATGAGGATCGGGCCAACGATGGGCACCACGACAAATGTGATTTCAATGAAATCGAGAATGAAGCCCAATAAAAAGATGGTCAGCATCACAATAGCTAAGGCGCC
>CAYZUV010000234.1:0-1461 GCA_964481245.1 uncultured Pseudomonadales bacterium | reverse complement strand
GACAGCTGCGACTGCTGATAGGCGCTGGCAATGACGTCACCCAGTAGGACCAGCGCAATTGAGGGCGGGATGATTTGGCCCAGCGTTCCGGTCGCACAAATTGTGCCGGTCGCAAGTTGTGGGCTGTAGCCTGCTCGGAGCATGGTGGGTAAGGACATGAGGCCCATGGTCACTACCGTCGCGCCTACAATGCCGGTACTCGCCGCCATCAGCATGCCGACCATGCAAACCGCTAAACCCAATCCCCCAGGTGCGTGACCAAAGGCGCGCGTCATCGCATCAAGCAAGTCTTCTGCGATCTTTGATCGCTCGAGAATCACGCCCATTAAGACAAAGAGCGGCACTGCCATCAGCGTTTGATTGGTCATGATGCCAAAAAGGCGGTTGGGTAAGGCGTTGAGGAAAATGAGATCGAAGTGTCCCGCTACCACGCCGAGGAGTGCAGCGATGAGGGATGTCCCGGCGAGGGTCAATGCGACCGGATAGCCGAGCAGCAGCAAAACAAAGACGGCCAAGAACATGTAGAGCGCGGCGTATTCCATCGATCTTGCTACGCCTTTTTATTCAGCATACGGATGAGGTCACTAAAACCCTGAAAAAATAGCAGTGCTGCCATGATTGGAATCAGTGTTTTCAAAAGGAACACCCCAGGCAAACCGCCGGGCGCCGATGATGCCTCCAGAACAGACCAGGAAAAGCGGGCATAGGGAAGACTGGACCAAAGAACAAAGATCGTGAACGGCATTAGAAATAGGAGCGTGCCGGCGGTATCAATCCAGCGCTTTCGATTCTCGGGCAATGCGCGGTGGATGATGTCGACTCGCACGTGCCCGCCTCGCTTCAAGGTGAAAGCAATACCCAGCATGATGACACTGCCATGTAGATACAAAATGGCCTCTTGTAAAGGAATTGAGCCCACATTAAGGAAGTACCGCAACACGACCACAACAGCGGTGCCGAGCATCATCAGGAAAATCATCAGGCCGCACAGCTGACCCAAGCGTTCTGAGATAAGGTCGAGGATATTTAAGAAACGTTGCATGGCCTGATTGCTTAGAACTGGGTCAAAACGCTGAGGAACAAGACCGCCCCCACCCACTGGTTGTTCAGGAAGGCTGAAAAACACCGGTCGCGCTGACGAGTCCAGATGAGTCCTTGTTGGTAGATGAATAGCAAGGCAATGATGCCAAGGGTGACCTGGTAGTGCCAGGTAAATTCTAATTGCTTGCCTAGGAGGTAAAGAAGCATCACCGTCAACGCTTGCAGTGCAGCAACGATGACCCGATCGAGATCACCAAACAGAATAGCGGTTGAGCGGATGCCTACTTTGAGATCGTCGTCACGATCAACCATGGCGTAGCAGGTGTCGTAGGCGATCACCCAGGATAGATTGGCTAAAAATAATAGCCCAGCTTCGATACCCATGGGCGCATCCTGAGCCGCGTAAGCCATGGGAATACC
>CAYZUV010000233.1:0-3867 GCA_964481245.1 uncultured Pseudomonadales bacterium | reverse complement strand
CTCATCATCAATGATCAGCAACTGGGTCTTAGTGTCTGGCATGACGTCTTTGTTCCGGGGTCCTGCTCGGTGCCATCTCTCATCTTCTCACGGACGTTTCCCAAACAACAGGGTTAAGGGCGTCGGCTCACTGGAAGCCTAGCGTGGGAGCCCTGGGGGCCTTGACCCCAGCCAGATCCGAGGCTCCAGGCCCCTTGCACGCGTGGTCGTGTCATGCATCCCGAGCATCGGTCAAACGCCTGCGGCCTTCTTCTGGCAATCATTGATTGACTCTAAGGTTAGGACTTGCGATCTGATCATCCAATATCTGGCTTCGAGGCCACCGTCGGGCTTTTCAAAGCCTGGTGTTCGCATGAGCAGACCCCTACCCCTCATCGCGCATCGCATCGTCCAACATAAGACGATTTAAGACCCGTTCTCGCGCAAAAACCCTTCAAAAAACCGGCAATGGAATGATCTTCGTCTTCCGCAAGGCCTCGTAGAAACAGATCAGGGCTTCGCCGTCACACGACGGAAAAGAGAACTCCGATTGATCAACAAAACAGTGGGCTCTCAGTCATCAGGCGGATCGGTATTTGCGGATCGGTGTCCAAACGACAGCAATCGCCAAGGTCGCGACGATCGAGATCAGGCCGCCTAAGACCATAGTCTGACCGGCGCCAATGGCGCCAACCCAAAAACCGACCCAGATGGTGCCCACATTATTCGCAGTTTGCGCCGCGAGGACCATCAGCGCATAAGCGCGCCCGCGCATCTCATCTGGCGTCGTCAGTAAGACCGTTGTTTGTCGAACAGCCACCGTCACTGAATCCGCAGCGCCAAGCAGCGCAATCATCAGCATGCCGGCCAAAAGCGACGTTGCAAAGCCAAACCCCAAGAGAATAAACCCATAGGCAACGGATGCGTAAAGCACGAGCAACCCTTTTGCCCTCACGTCAGACAGGGCGAGAGCCAGAACCGACCCCAGAATGGCACCTGCGGAATTGGCAGCGCCGAGCATACCGGTGGCACCAGCGCCCCCAGCGAATAGCCCCAACGCAATCACAGGCAACACCTCTCGATAAAACGAAGCCGACGTAATACCCACATCCAAGAGAAATAAGCCCGGCAAGATAGGATGGGACGCCACGTACTTAAGTCCCGCGCGGGTCTCCTCGACCTGGGAGGGTCTCACTTTTGCGACCCTTGCGTTGCTCGCAGCCAAGCCTTCAATGCTCAGCATTCTCGGCAACCATGCGTTGATGAGCGCAAGGCATCCGGCAATCAGAAACAACCACGTCAAATCCGCAATCAGAACGATGCCAGCAAATAGCAAGGGGCCCGCGATGGCGGCAGCATTGGCTGAGGCGGTATCCGTGGAAGAAGCCACCATGAGTTTGGCTTCGGGGACCACGGTGGCGAGCATCGCGCCCCGAGCAGGACTCGCCAACATGTGGGTCCCGGATGTGATCGCGATGCCTACATAGACGAGGACGGGCGTTAGTTGGTCAGTACTGTTCAGTAAGCCCAACGCCACCAACGTCAAACCGGTTACCCCATGGGCTAAGGACAACAACCATTTGCGATTGACTCGATCAGCCAGGGTGCCCGCCCATAGAGTCATCGGCAGCTGCACCACGAGTTGCACAACCCCAATCAGGCCCACCATATAGGCTGAATCGGTGACCTCAAGGAGCCATTGGGCAGTTCCTAAGATCCGCATCCAAAAAGCGATCGAGCCCATCATGAGCACGACCCAAAGAATCCGATAATCTCTGAACGAAAAGGCGGCGATGAGTCTCTCTAACATGTCGGCATTGTATCCGAGCAGGGTTACGTGGAGATGATCATGATCATCATTCCACAAAGCCTCAGCACCTGAGCCATCCACGCGAGCAATCCCCTCGCGCTCATTTGGCTAAGCTAGACCATGACCACTGCCTAGGCAGTCATAACGGCAACCATTGACTGAGGCTCGGCTGAGGCCGTACTAGCCTTGCTAGGATCTAAACCGCAGGACGATGATCGTTGCGTACCGGCGGCCGCATCGGATGTCTGTTCTCGGGGCGTCCCAACCCGGAGCCTCTCACGATAAACACATTGATCGCCAAAAGGTTTATCAAAGCAATGGATCAACGCCTTATTAATGGGGTGGCTAGAGGATTGACGCACGTTGGACCATACTTCAGGCTAGCCCATTCGATCGGTTTTGGATCCAACTTGCAAAAGTCTCTCAGCTCTTTTCAACTCGCGGCCTATTCGGGCGTGTCGCTCCCCGCCGCGGCCATGGGCATGCCGATTGCCGTCTACTTGCCACGGTTTTACAGCGAGGGACTCGGTCTATCTCTGATTACCGTGGGTATGATCTTCACCATTGCAAGAATTTGGGACGTGGTAACCGATCCGGTCATGGGATGGCTCATCGATCGCTACGAAACGCGCTGGGGTCGGCGAAAACACTGGATCGCGCTCTCGATTCCACTCCTGGTTCTTTCGATCTATCAAGTCTTCATTCCCAATCCAGCTTCGGTCACACCGCTTTATCTGGGATTCTGGCTCATCATGCTTTACGTGGGTTACACCATGCTGGCGATCTCGCACCAATCCTGGGGCGCGGAGCTCACAAGAACCTACGATGAACGCTCAAGGCTGTTCGGTTGGCGAGAGATTTTCGTCATCGGTGGTATGACGGTTGTGCTGGCCCTGCCAGCGATCAGCGAACTAACAGGACATGATGATCAAGCATCGAAGGTTGCCAGCATGGGCTGGTTTTGCCTTATCCTGTTTCCGCTGCTCGCACTCCCAACCCTCTATTTCGTGCCCGACAGCCCAGCGGCGAGACCCAGTCAATTAAGCTTCAAAATGCAGCTGCAGCTGCTTGTCCAAAATCGGGTACTGTGGCGAATCCTAGCGGCGGATTTCACTTCCGGGTTCGGCACGGCCGTCAGCGGCGCGCTTTATATTTTTGTTGCGAGTACGGTCTTTGAGCTTCCGGAGCATGCCAGCCTTGCTTTACTGTTTTATTTTCTCGCGAGTTTCCTGGCCATGCCGCTTTGGATGCGCCTTGCTGTCAAGGTTGGCAAGAGTAATGCATTGCTCATTGCGCTCGCCTATGGCGTGATGATTAATCTTGTTCTCATTCCTATTGCTGAGCCTAAAAATGTCGCTGTGCTTTGGGGGTTCACGCTCAGTTATGGCGTTGCCTTTGGCGCTGCGCCGACCCTCCTGCGCTCAATGATGGCTGATCTCACCGATATGGATGCGCTCTCCTCGGGAGAAAACCGGAGCGGACTCTTTTTCGCCACGCTCACCACGACAAACAAACTCGGCGCCGCCCTCGCAGTGGGCACCAGCTTTGCGATTCTCGAAGTCGCATTTAATTTCATACCCGGTCAAGCCAATTCCCCAGAGGCACTGGATGGACTGCTGCTGACTTACTGCATAGGAACGACCATTGGGCTTGGGCTCGCGGTTCTGCCCTTGATCGGGTATCCCCTTACAAAATCCGTGCACCAAGAGATTCGGGCAGAGTTGGACCAACTTGAAGAAAGCAGGGTCTCACCTTAGCAATCCAAACCATTGACGCTCACGTACGCCGTCGAGGGACTCAATGGAAAGAACCTATGGCCAACCAAGATCGACTTTATTTCGATGGGCAGTGCCCATTATGCCAGTTCGAAATCCGACATCTTGATCGTCTGAAAGAAGACACACTCGTCCTGGTGGACGTCCATTCGTTGACAGATCTTTCAAGCAAAAAAAAGGAAGCGCTGCTGCGCACCTTGCACCTTGAAACCAAAGACGGGGAGATCTTACTTGGCTTGGACGCCAGTCGCCACGCTTGGTCCAAGACTGGATGGGGCGGCTTATTCGCTTGGCTCGGCTGGC
>CAYZUV010000232.1:0-3874 GCA_964481245.1 uncultured Pseudomonadales bacterium | reverse complement strand
AGGGAGGAAGAACGATGATCAAGGTGCTGATTGTTGATGATCACCAGTTGGTTAGAACCGGCATTATCAGTTTGCTTGAGGCGGAACCTGGACTACGTGTCGTGGGTGAGGCGAGCTCTGGCGAAGAGGCCATCCGCGCCGTGGATGAATTAAACCCTCAAGTCGTACTTATGGACCTGCAAATGCCTGGAATTGGCGGGCTTGAAGCCGCGAAGCGGTGCCTCAGGATTGCCCCAGATGTAAAAATCATTGTGCTAAGCATGCTCGACTCGCAACCGTTTCCAAGAACGATGTTTGATATTGGCGTACGAGGCTACTTAAGCAAGAACGCAGCAAAAGAAGAGCTGGTCACAGCGATCAAGCGGGTTATGGCAGGTCAACGCTACCTTAGCAATGAGCTTGCGCAGAATTTGGCCTTAGACCCGGTGAATGCCGAGGCGTCGCCCTTTGAATTGCTGTCCGGACGGGAGATGCAGATTACCTTAATGGTCATTAAGGGAATGTCCGCGCCTGAAATAGGTAAAAAGCTGTCGCTGAGCCCTAAGACGGTTAATAGCTATCGGTACCGAGTCTTCGAAAAGCTGGATCTTAAAAATGATGTGGCGCTCACCAAGCTCGCAGTGAAGCATAGGCTGCTGGATGGTGAAGTCGCAGCCTAAGCTGCACTCGCGCAAGGCTTTGCTCAATCATGCCGAGACCAATACTTTTACAAGACTTTTAGCTGTCTGAACGTTTAGAAAGCAGGCTTTAATCTTCTTTAAAGAATATAAAAAACAATAAGATAAGGGTCTTTTATCGAGCAAACGTAGGTTGAGCGCTTCGTTCATCTGCGAGCCATTGTATCGGCAGAGTGGGGAGTTGGGCTCTGCTTTGAAGTGCAAGCAGGTCGAGTTGCGATAGCGACCCTTGATTAGCGCAAGGATTAGTCCAAGGTCGAAGGGCGGGTTCCGCGTCGCGCCCAAAAGTGGCATTGATGCGCCGCTGCGCTCTGGGTGGCGCTCGTTGCGGTATGCTGCGGTTTATGGCCCGATCAGTGTTACCGTCACTCCTCAGCTGCCAGCGCTGCCCAGCGCTGAGAGCGCAGTTCAAGCGCCTCCGAGTTTTGTACCCCGATTACTGGAATCGCCCGGTCCCCGCGTCTGGGCCTGAGGCTTCGCCGCTCCTAATCGTCGGCCTTGCGCCAGGGCTAAAGGGCGCAAATAGGACCGGAAAACCCTTTGTGGGTGATGCCAGCGGAGCGCTTTTAGCCAAAGTGCTGGAACGACTGAGTGCGCTCGATCGAGTGCGAATCACCAACGTCGTTAAATGCTTACCTCGCAAGAACAAACCTTCCGGCCTTGAGATCAAACGTTGTCAGCCGTACTTGGTGGAAGATCTATTCAAGCCGAATGGTTCGGATCAGGCGTCTGGTGTGATTGCCAAGAGAGAAGCGCGCCATCGAGTCTACTTTGCGTTGGGCCGCACAGCGCACGAAGAAGTGGTTCGTGCATTTGGTTACAAGCTAAAGGACTGTGCGTTCAAGCACGGGGCGCGGCACCGGTTGACGCGAGACGTCTGGCTTTATGATTCGTATCATTGCAGTCGGTACAACGTGCAAACAGGTCGAATCACCGAAGCCATGCTCCACTCGGTCCTAAAACGTGCCTTGAAGAAGGCGAAGATCCTATGAGCTTTGATAGCTCAGCGTTCCTTGCGACGCTCACCACCCGCCCGGGCGTCTACCGCATGCTCGATGATGCCGGCGAGATTCTCTACGTGGGCAAGGCGAAGAATCTGAAAAATAGAGTGTCGAGCTATTTTCGGCGCTCAGCCCAAGACAATAAGACCATGGCGATGGTCGCTCGAATCCGAGATGTTCAGGTCACGGTGACTCGAACGGAAACAGAAGCCTTGCTGCTCGAGCAATCCCAAATCAAAGCCTGGCGCCCACCGTTCAATATTCTGTTTAAGGACGATAAATCCTACCCACAGATTTTTGTCTCGACTGAAGACGAGTACCCCAGGATCGCATTTCACCGAGGTGCTCAGCGGCGAAAGGGGCGTTACTTTGGACCTTTCCCCAGCGCCTACTCCGTTCGAGATAGCCTAAATATTCTGGAAAAAGCGTTTTTGGTTCGCCAGTGCGAAGACACCTATTTTGCCAATCGCACACGGCCTTGCTTGAAATTTCAGATCAAGCGATGCAGCGGACCCTGTTGCGACATGATATCGACGGACGATTACCAGCAGGATGTGGACAGCGCCATCGCTTTTCTTGAAGGCAAGAGCCAGGCGGTCATTGGTCGCTATCATGAAAGAATGGACGCTGCGTCTCAGCAATTGGACTTTGAGCGCGCGGCAGCCTATCGCGACCAAATCAGTCAGCTCAGGAAGATTCAGGCGCAGCAGTCGGTCGTAGGCGCAAAAGGCGATATCGACATTGTCTCGGTGCTCATGCGAGGCGCAGGCGTCGTGGTGCTGCAAATGTATATCCGCGGCGGTCGTTTGCTGGGCAGCAAGAGTTACTTCCCTGAGCTGAGGCTAGATCAAGCACCTGCAGAGGTTCTGGAAGCGTTTCTAATGCAACATTACCTGGATGATCAGTTGGCGGGTCAGCTTCCTCAGGAGTTAGTTCTCAGTCAGTCTCTATCCGATAAATCGGTGCTTGAAGAGGCACTCGAAACGCTTAAGGGCAGTAAGGTGAGAATCTCTGATCGGGTGCGAGGTCAGCGGAGAGAATGGCTTGAAATTGCTGAGCGCAGCGCTGAACAAGCGCTCGGGACCCATTCCGCGAAACGCGACCATGTTGAAACTCGATTTCTTGCACTGGACGACGCCCTGGACGTCGCATCCCCGCTCATGCGACTTGAGTGTTTTGATATTAGCCATTTGCAGGGGGAGGCGACGGTCGCCTCCTGTGTGGTGTTTGATCGTGAAGGGCCAAGAAAGTCCGACTACCGTCGCTTTAACATCGAAGAGGTGGCGGCGGGCGACGACTACGGCGCAATGAAGCAGGCGCTCAGTCGGCGGTATGCCCGGCTAAAAAAAGGTGAAGCGCCGTTGCCAGACGTACTGTTTATCGATGGTGGCAAGGGCCAGCTTCGGCAGGCGATTGAAGTGCTCGATGGGCTTGGCATTGAGGGGGTTCGGCTCATTGGCGTGGCCAAAGGACCGAGCCGAAAAGCGGGGCTCGAAAAACTGATCGAAGTCGATGGGCGAGAATTGGTGTTGCCACCGGACCACCCGGGACTACACCTCATTCAACACATTCGAGATGAAAGTCATCGCTTCGCCATCACGGGGCATCAACAGCGCCGTCAGAAAGCACGCAACCAGTCACCGCTTGAGGGTATTCCCGGCGTCGGGCCAACGCGCAGGCGACAATTGCTTCGACATTTCGGCGGCCTAAAGCAGATCTTGGATGCCACACCGGATGATCTCGCGAAGGTGGACGGTGTCAGTCGACGGCTGGCGCGCGAGATCTATGCTACGCTTCACCCATAGTGACGTGATGTTGTTTGCGCGGTGCGAACCATGAAATTACCTCTTAGTCTGCCGAATATGTTGACGGCCTTTCGCATCGCGATGATCCCCGTGCTGGTGTTGGTTTTTTATCTGCTCCCCATGGATGTCCGTTATCTGGCCTCGGCATTTATTTTTTCGCTCGCCAGTTTGACCGACTGGTTAGATGGGTACCTGGCGCGTTCAATGGGGCAGATGACACCCTTCGGTGCTTTCTTAGACCCCGTAGCCGATAAGCTGCTCGTCGCGGTCGCGCTGGTGCTGCTGGTTGAAGCGCATGCGAGTGCGCTGCTGGCGATTCCGGCGCTGGTTATCGTGGGGCGGGAGATTGTGGTCTCGGCGCTGCGTGAATGGATGAGCAAATACAGTGATC